>DATGGJ010000557.1:0-3447 GCA_035308585.1 Terriglobales bacterium | reverse complement strand
GGAACCCTTAGCTACAGTTTGTATATCTGGCAAATGCCCTTTGCGGACCCGGATGCGCGATCGTGGGTTACCAGTTTTCCACAAAACCTCCTCTTTGCATTTCTGGCCGCGGTCATCTCGTACTACCTGGTTGAGCAGCCGGTCCTAAGAATCCGGGCGCGGCGTGCTCGGCCAAGGCACACTTGCGTACTCCCGGGAGCGGTTGCTGTAGCCTCCGCGCCGGAAGTACAGGTGCCTTCCCGCGATGCGCAGGGCACCGCCGCGTGACCGGATGACTCCCGAGGCGCTTTCTGCTTTTGACCCGCTTCTACATGTTCAGGAAATCCGGGCGAAAGTTCCTGCGCGCCAAGGCGAAGGAAATTACTTCTGACGCAATTTCCACGCCATCTGCCGCAGCATGCCCAGCCAGACGACGGCATCGTCGGCCGGCAACTGCAGCCGGCGCACCAGGCGCCGCACCTTTGTTTCCGTGGAGGAGGAGGTGCGCGGCTTCACATAGCCGCTGGCGTTCAGCGCCTGAAGCAGAAACGCGGTGATGCGCTCCAGTTGCCCGGCGGTCGCTAACTTCGGCGCCTCGCCGGCCGGCGCGGCTGCCCGCGCGCGGACCAATTCGTAGAGGCAGACGGCCACCGCCTGGCCCAGATTCATGGAAGGGTGTTCCGTGCGGGTGGGAATGCGCAGCAACCAGTGGCAGTGGCTCATGTCCGCATTGGAGAGGCCGCGTTTCTCCGAACCAAACAGCAGCGCCGCGTCGCCGGACTGCAGTTGCCGGTGGAGTTCGCGCGCTCCTTCCTGCAAGCCGCGCGGGGGCTGAGTCAAATCGCGGCGGGCGCCAGCCGTCGTGCCCACCACCAAAGCGCAGTCGGCCACGGCCTCGGCAACGCTCGCATACTCCTCGGCGTGGCGCAGCAGGGCCGCCGCTCCCACCGCCGAGCGGGCTTCCTGAAAAGCTATCTGATAGGGATTTACCACGCGCAGGCGCAAAAAGCCGAAGTTGCTCATGGCACGCGCGGCTGCTCCCAGGTTGAGCGGGTTGCGCGTGGCCACCAGCACCACGCGCAGGCGGCGGAATTCAGCGGCAGGCGGCAAGCCCTTATTTTAGGACATATCTCCGTGCCGCCCTCTTGCCCACCGCGCCGACCGCTCAGCTGATTCCGTAAAGTTTGAGCAGCTTGGCTACCTTGCAGCGGTAAGCCAGCGCCAGAGCATGCATGCGATACAAGTTAGGCGTGTGTCCATGCTTTTCGATGTCGGAGAGTCGGCTGGGGGAAACGATGTAGTCACTGTTGTGCCGCTGTTTACCGACTTTCCTGGTCACACGATGTACATCGCGCATGGTGAGTCCTAGCTGATCACGGAGTTCGCGCATCCCCCGTCCTGCTTTTCGATTCATGTATGCCATACGCGTCTTTTCCGCCCCGGATGGACTAAACAGATGGTAGATGCAAACCCGCGTACCCTGGAATGAGAGTGTCGAGAAGGCAGCACAGGTACCGACACGCCTCGTCGCCAAATATATACCAGACCCGGGATATCTTGGCTGACATAATTGATGACTTTTTCGTTACCCGCCCTGCCGCCAGCGGCGGTATTCGGGCACTCCTGCCTGAATCGCTGCTGGACCTGCCCTCCGACGGCGCAGCTGCTCTGTCGTGCTGCTGCTCTGTTCCTGTGCTTAGGGCTGGCATCATAGTAAACAAGGATTTGATGTGGGTATTCACTTGTATATGGAGTGACCAATGAGACACCACCTTGTGACCCTGGCAGTATGCTTAGCTCTCGGAGTTGCAACTTGCGCGCAAGCGGCAAGCCGCCCAGCCAGGCAGGACAATGACAAAGACAAAGACAACCAGGCAAAGCACGCCCAAAAAGCGCCGAAAGTGAAAATCACTCACGGCCCAGTAGTCGAATCAGTCAAGCCGACCACCGCCACCATCGCCTGGTCCAGCAACGTCAAAGCCAGCACCATCTTAAAGTATGGCACCAACCCCAGCAGTTTGAACCAAAATGCGAAAGCGCGCTGGGGAGGAGTAACGCACCGGGTTTACCTGCGTGATCTGAAGCCGGGCACCACCTACTACTACCGGGTGGAATCCACGGAAGCGCTGGGTACCGGTTCGCAAATCCTCAGCGGAGTGGAGCAATTCCACACTCCGGGCGCGGCTGCTGCGTCGTCCGCCGGTGCGGCAAAAGCTGCTGCTGTGAAGCTGACGCATGGACCGGTGGTGGAAGGGACGAGCACCACCGGCGCGACCATAGCCTGGTCCACCAACGTCCCCGCCAGCGGGATTGTGAAATACGGCACCACTCCTCAAAATTTGAACCAGACGGCTGAGGTTCGTTGGGGCGGGCTAACCCATCGCGTGAACCTGCGCAACCTGCAACCCGGCACCACCTATTACTATCAGGTCGAATCCACCCAGGCGCAAGGAACCGGCACTCAGGCAGTAAGCGGGGTGGAGCAGTTCCACAGCAAAGGCACCACCGCCGCCGTCGCTCCTGCCGCCGCCGCCGCGACCCCTGCCGCCGCCGATGCCCGCGGCCGCAACATGGCCCTGCGCAACTTTCACCAGTTCCTGGTGAGCCATCCCAATGTGAAGGCGGATCTGCAAAAGAACCCCAATCTGGCCGTCAACGGCCGTTACAGAACGCAGCACCCGGGGTTCAGCCAATTTCTCCGGACTCACCACGCGGTGGAAGCCTATCTGGCGCAGAACCCGCAGTCGTTCATACAAAGTGAGGACGCAATGCGCTGAGCTGTTAAACCCGCAGTTTTCAGGCTGGCCTCAGGCCAGCCTTTTTTTTCAAACGCACCGCCCAACCGGCCTCTGTATCCAGGAAGTCATTCCCCCTGGCCAAGCCCGCAAGATACGCTCAAGGGGGGATTCGGATGCGATGCGCGGCGTGAACTCGTCCAGCAGAGCGCCGGTGCTGGGATTGTTGCCGGGAGGCCTCTTGCTGCTTGCGGCGGCCTTGCCGTTGAGCTTTCTTTCCTTGCCCCCCTCCACCTACCCGCGGGTGCAGTTCGGGTTCTATATCGTGCTTTGCGCCGGAGTGCTGCTGGCCTGGCGCTTTCGTTCCACCCGCGTGCTGTTTTCGCTGCTGGTCCTGCTGCTGGTGGAGGAAACCTCTTTCGGCCCTTCCTACCTGAGCACCGACCACGTGCGGGTGCTGATCGCGGCTTTCCTGCTGCCGATCAGCCTGCTGGTGTTTTCGTTTCTGCCGGAGCGAGGCTTCACCCTGGATGCGATGGTGCCCCGCGCCGCTGTGGTGCTGATTGATTTTGTTGCTCTGGGCGTGGGTGGAGAGCTCCATGTCAGCCACGGCTTCAGCCTGCCTTGGTCCGCTACCACGCTATGCGTCGCCGCCGCGTTCGTGTTCCTGCTGCGAACGCTTTTCTACCGCAAGAACCTGGAGAGCGGTTTTTTCTGGGGCATAGTGGCGGTC
>DATGGJ010000556.1:0-7277 GCA_035308585.1 Terriglobales bacterium | reverse complement strand
CCCGCCGTCTGCTGCGGCGCAAATATGAAGATGCCGTGGACGCCTTCTCCGAGTGGAAGGAAACTGCGGAAGACATGATTGATAAGGGCGGCGATTGGGCGGCTTCCGCCAAGGAAACGGCTAAGGAGAAGGTCGCTCCCTTCCGCAAGGCGATGCGGAGATAAAAGCAGGTTTCAAGGTCTCAAGGTTTCGCCGCCGTAGGTTTTGGGTTTCAAGTTTCGAGTTTCAAACCAAGTTTCTATCTCAGGAGGTTTGAGTCTCTTAACCTTGGTTTTTGCGAAACTTTGAAACCTGTGAAACTTTGAAACCTGCAAAACCCCTTGAAACGTTTGAAACTCCGAAACCTGCTTCTTGAAACTTGAAACTCGAAACTGATTTGTAAAACCTGTGAAACCTTGAAACCTCGTTCCGGAAACTTGGCACTGCGGCTCAGTACAAGCGGAAGTTTACTTCCACATTGATCTGTACCGCCACCGGCTGTCCGTCTTTGCGCGCCGGCTCGAACTTCCAGGTGCGCACCGCTTCAATCGCTTTCTCGTCCAGGCCCATGCCCACCGAGCGCTGAATCCGGATATCGTGCGGGCGGCCATCCGGTCCCACGATCACCCACAGCACCACCGTGCCCTGATACTTGGCTTTTCGCGCCTCTTCCGAGTACTCCGGATCCGGCGCATATAGAGCGCGCGGCGCGCTCACCCCTCCACCCACCCGGTAAACCCCGCCTCCAATGCCGCCGCCGTAGCCCGGGCCGACGCCGGGTCCTCGTCCGCTGCCGACTCCGCCGCCGCTGCCGCTGCCGATTCCACCGCCCGAACCGGTGCCGCTGGAAGGCGGCCCCAGTACATTGGAGAGCGGATCGCCCAGCGGGCCTGTGGTCGGCAAATGGATCTGCGGCGGCACCACCACCGTGGGTTCCACCGCCAGCTTCGGATTCTCGTTGCGCACAACCACTGCCGGGGGCGTGATCTGCTGGTCTGAAAGCTTGGGCAATGCGCCTTTGGACGCCTGCAGCTTGTCCCGATCCCCGCCCCCTCCGCCACCGCCCGCCTTGGTGGATGAGGCCGGCAGTACGTAGGGGCTGATGTCGGTTACGATTCCCACCACCTGCTGCTGGATCTGCTTGCGGTGCGTTACCAGGAATGTGCTCGACCACACCACTAGCACCGCCAGCACGGTGTGCACGATAAATGAAAGTACAAAGGTGATGGGCTTGGTGCTGTAGAGTCCATAGCCCTCGCCAAATAGCGTGGGCAGAATGGTCGTATCCTGCGCCGGCGGCACCTCGGCCTCCGGTGCAGGCGGCACCTGCATCATGGCCGGCGTTTCTGGCGCAGCGGGATTAGGCATCGCTGCTTCTACCCTGCTTCAGTATAGGCCAGAAATCAACACCCAGGCTGTGCCCGCTGTCACAAATAGCAGGCGGAAGTCCTCCGCCTTTGGAGCCGCGGAAAGGCTTCTCCAGCCCCTTAACGAAACATGCCGCCGAAGAATCCCCGTAGCCGGGCGAAGAACCCGCGTGGTTTATTGCTGGCCGTCATCTTGCTTCGCGGCGCTTTGTAGTAAGTAACTCGTGCCGGACCAGCCAGCCGGAAGCTCAGCAACTCCGGCGGCGGACCATTAATGAAATGGAGTTGCGCTACCTGCACCGCATCGGGCGCCCGGGGCTGGGTGGCGCGAAAAATGAATGGAGCTTCCACCTGCACCGGCGGGCCGCCGGGCTCGGGTGGCGCGGGGTCATTGGCGGCGGTCATGCGCCCCGCGGGCGCTCCCGAGTTCGGCGGCGCCAGCACGGCGGATGGAGCTGTGGCCGCCGGTTGTGTCTCCGTACGCATTACGGGGATGGTGCGCAGCGGGCAGCCGCAGTTCAGACCGGCAGCCGAGCTGGCATTCTGCAGGCGCCCGCTGTGGAAGAGCACTTGATCGTTGGCATTCACCTGGTAGGTGTCATTGCCCATGATTTCTGAGACCACTGCCGCGGCGGTGTTTCCCGGCAGCGTGCGCACGCAGGTGTTGCCCTGGCGGTCGGCGCTCACCGCCATATCGAACTCGCCCGGCCCAGGCAGCAAAATGCGGAAATCCGGCGTCAGGATTACGTCTGCGGCCGAGCCCAGCGGATAATGCGTCTCAATTGTTCCTGTGCTCAGCCCCAGCATCAAGTCGCCGCCCGTCTTAGAGGGCGTTACCGAAAGGGAGGTGCCGGGGCAGACGTGTATTTCCCCGCCACGGGGCAGTCGCAGCACGGTCGGATTTCCCATGGCGCTGACCGATTGCGCTCCGTGCAGGGTTTCAAAATTTGCCGCCGGCTCGTAGGTGGTAACCGGCTGATAAGAAGGCGGCGCGGCTGCGGCCGCACTCGTCGAAGCCCCCGCCGGCGCCTGTTGTTCCGCCACCGTTTGTCCCTGCCGGCCCATTGCCTGCGCCGTTCCCGGCAGCAGCCACAACGCCACTTTGTTGCCGGTGCTGATTACGGAGAACTCGCGCGCCACCCGCATCTGCACCACGATGCGGGCGATGGGCGGCGACTGCTTCCACTGGCTGGCCCGAACCTCAACGATGGCCTGGTCTTTCACCTCGATCCGCCGCAGCCCCCCGGGCAGGAACGCGCCCGGCAAGTCAATCACTATGCGAATGGGATTTTCCAGGCGGCTCAGATGGGGTTTGACCGCTCGGTTGGCCGTGATCTGCACGCTCAACCCCTTATTGCTGGGCACAACCGCAATGTGCTCCACCACGGCAAGACCAGGCTGAGCGGGCGCGCTGGTAACGGTCAGAATTGCCAGCAGCGCCGCCAGCGCGAACTGCGACACTTGTGACCTCATTTCGACGAGGACCTGCCTGAACGATACCACCGGTAGGCTTGCCAGAGAAGTGGCTGGGCGATGGGGCAAAATGCCCTAAAGGTCAATTCTCGGCCAGGAATTCGTACTCGTTGATTACCGCCGCCACGCTCAGCTGGCCGTTGTTACTGCCCGGTTCGGCGCGGACCACCGTGCCTTTGCAGCGCACACGAATGCTTTCGGTAAGCGTGATCTCGGGCGGCAGGGTGAGCGTGAATTCTATTTCCGTGCCCTGTCCGATATTGCTGTCGAGGTAAAAGCAGATGCCGCGGGCGCTTACATCTCGGGTGAAAGCGGTTTTCTCCCCGGTGGGGCCGTTCTGGTACTTCACCGAGATGGGCAGCCGCAGCGAAAAACGGCGAGTAGCGCGCTTGTCCTGCTGGCGCTCGGCCATGGAGCCTCCCAGAAGGTGGTGCTAGCATGGGCCTGAGCCGGCTGAACTGTCAAGCATGTCATTGCCCTGATTGGCACTGCACCATTGATCTCGTCGGGTCGCCTTTGGCAGCCGTCCTTCGAATATTCGTCGTCCCGCATTACAGCGAGAGGAAGTTACGAATCAACTGCTTGCCCTCGGCGGTAAGCACGCTCTCGGGGTGAAACTGCACTCCTTCAACAGGATAGCGCCGGTGTCGCAATCCCATGATGACGCTGGCCCCGTCTCGTTCCCGGGTCCGGGCGCTGATTTCCAAATCCTGGGGCAAACCTTCTTCGGCGACCATCAGGGAATGGTAGCGGGTGGCGGTCATCGGCGACGCTAGCCCTCTAAATATCGTCCTTCCATCATGTTCCACCTGGCTGGTCTTGCCGTGCATAAGCTTGCCCGCGCGCACCACCTGGCCCCCAAAAGCCGCTCCAATCGCCTGGTGTCCCAGGCATACGCCGAGCACCGGCACTTTGCCGGCGAAATGGCGAATCAGTCCAATGCTGATGCCCGCTTCCTGCGGCGTACACGGGCCGGGAGAGAGCAGGATGCGCTCCGGATGCAGCCCCTCCACCTCTTCTACCGTGACCTGGTCGTTGCGGCGCACTTCCACCTCCGCTCCCAGTTCGCCCAGGTATTGCACCAGGTTGTAGGTGAAGGAATCGTAGTTGTCGAGGACGAAAACCATGGAAAAACAGCCTTTAGCAACTAGCGCTTAGCATTTAGACGGTTGAGGCGGGCTCAAAGATAAAAATCCTTGCCGAGACTTCCTGACCTCGCGCACAGTAGGCGGGCCGGGCAAACCTTCCGGTTCAGCGAAGCTGTTAAAGGGCTGAATGCTAAGTGCTTGATTGCCAGGTGCTTCTATTGCGCCATACCCCCGCCGGTGGCCGGTGGAGTTGACGCCCCTTCCGCCCCGGTATTGACCAGATCCTTTAACTCCTTGCTGGGCTTGAAGAAAGGTATTTTCTTGGCGGGCACTTCCACGCGGTCGCCGGTCTTGGGGTTGCGTCCTACCCGGGGCTTGCGCTGGCGGGTGCGGAAGCTGCCAAAACCACGAATTTCGATCTTGTCGCCCACGCGTAGCGAGCGCACGATGCTGTCAAAAATGGTCTCGACGATTACCTCGCTGTCCTTGCGCGTAAGCTCCGCCAGGCGCGACACTTCGTCGATCAAATCGGCTTTGGTCATGTGTTTTCCGCTCCCTTTCACACGGGCTGCTCTACCGCTTTCAATCCTAAGAACCGGTTGCTGGCCTCATCAGCCTAAACCCAAATTTTCCCGCGCGCCATGTTTCCAAGATTCTGCCTCGTGGGGTGGGCCGCCTGTCAACTCAATAATTTACAGCCAATCAGGAATTTATAGCCAATCACGGCAGCTGCAGATCGAGAGCGTATATCTCCTGGGTGCTCTGGTCACGCATGAGCAGGGGGGCGTCATCCGGCCCCAGTCCCAGCCAGGAAGCCCAGGGGTCGGAGCCCCGGGGCACATCTTTCACACTTTCCAGCAGTTGCAGTGGGCCGCCATGCACGCTCACGCGGACAATATCGTCCCCCCGGCTGTAATCTTCCAGGTAAACATATTGGCTATCGTGCGACCAGTTGTCATAGGCGAAGGTGGCCTGCGCCAGCAGCGACCACTTGCGCGTGGCGAACTCGTAGAGCATCAACTTCTTGGAGTCGGCGGTCAATGCGGCCACATAGCGCCCGTCGGGGGAAACCCGGGGACTGAACAAGCCTTCCGAGCCGGGCAGGGCGGAGGTTTTGCCCGTCTTCAAGTCCAATACCTCGATGCCCGATTCCGAAGAGTTGGCGTATTGCAGCCAGGGCATGTGTCCGAAAACCAGCGACTTGCCGTCGGGCATCCAGGTGAGGTCGCTCTCGTTGACTCGTTCTTTGGTCAACGGCTGGGGCGTGCCTCCCTGGGAGGAGACGAGGTACAGCTTCCAGGCTTGGCCCGGCTGCGAACCCATGAATGCCACCTGCGTGCCATCCGGCGACCAGTGAGGCAGATGGGCCTGGAGGGGAGGGTAGGTCAGTTGGGTGCGCTCGCTTCCGTCCACTTTGCTGCGCCACAGGGTGTGGTCGGGATAATTGACGAAGGTAAGCCACTTGCCGTCGCGGGAGAAGTCCAGTTCGCCGGCAGAAATGCCGCTGAGATAAGGCAGAAAGTGACGCGCTTTCTCATCGTAGCGCTGCAACTCAAAGCGCAGTTGTTGCCCCACCACAAACAGCTTTTTGCCGTCGTTGCCGGGAATGGGAAAAAGGAACGCCAGCGGCCCAGCGGTCAGCTGCTGGGGAGCATGGTTCCGCCCGCCCAGGAGCGAGCCCGTATCCGCCAGGGCCCAGATATTGTGGCTGTTCCCGCGCGAGCTTTCAAAGAAGTAATACTTACCGTCGCGCGTCCAAGTTCCACAACATTCCTGCGAAGGCTGATTCCACTGCTCGGGCAGCACCCGGCGGAGTCCTTTGCCGGCAGGCGTTACTTGCCAGAGTTCGGAAGTGTTGTTCTCCGGGTCCTGCAGCGTAAAGCGGATCCAGGCGCCATCGGGCGAGAAATGCAAATCCATGGCCGCGCCGGGCAGGGTCAGCAGCTTATGAGGCTGGCTGCCATCCGGGCGTACCTGGTAAAGATCGGACCGATTGCCGTAGATGATGTACTCGCCGTCGGGCGTCCAGGTCGCCGAGTGGGCGCGCACGTTACCGACAGCGCGCGGCGAACCTGCAGGAATCGGCAACTGGTACAAAGGCGTCTCGGTTTGCGTGCCCCCCGCCTCGCTGGTGATGAGCAGCGCCGAGTGGTCGGGCGCAATGTCAAAAATATCGGCGCTGGCAAAAGGCGTCACCACGGGCGCGGTTTCCCCGCCCGCGGTGGAGACCTGCTGCAGCAGAAACTGCCCGCCCTTCTCTTCGGAGAAGTAAATGCGCGCGCCATCGGTTACCAGCGAAGACTTGGGCAAGGCGTCGCTGGTCAACTGCTCCGAGGCTACAACTCTGGCCGGCGTGGCTGGCGTTCGCAGCCAGAGAACGAAAGCCAGAATGATGGCGGCCGCGGCGATGCCGGCAAGCACCGAGGTTTTCCCGGGAAGGCGGCGATTGCGGGAGGGCTTCAGCGAACGGGACCAGGCCCGCAGCGGCCCGGTTTCCAGGTCTCGCTTGAGCCGCCGCAGGTCGCTGCGCAGTTCCGCCGCCGATTGGTAGCGCAGTTCGCGATCTTTCTCCAGCGCCTTGTTGATGATCCGCTCGAGGTCGGGGGGCAATTCCGGATTGAGTTGTCCCGGCGCCGGCGGGGTGCGGTGCAGGATAGCGTCGAAGGTGGCTATGGGATTCTTCCCGCTGAAGGGCAGCGTGCCTGTGCCCATCAGGTACAGCACCACCCCCAGGGAGAACACATCGCTGCGCGCGTCCAGTTCCTTTCCCAGGGCCTGCTCGGGCGACATGTAGCTCACCGTGCCCAGGGTGAGACCCCGGCTGGTAGCCTCCTGCGGCGAAGCGGGCAGGGCCATGGTGGGCTCATTAACGGTTTGCTCCAACCGCCGCTCCAGGGTCGGCTTGGCCAGGCCGAAGTCGAGCAGCTTGATGTGACCCCTCTGGACAAGGAAGATGTTTCCCGGCTTGACGTCGCGGTGCAGTATGCACTTCAAGTGCGCGGCATCGAGCGCTTCCGCGATCTGAATGCCCCAGTCCACCACTTGCTCCAGGGGCAGAGGGGCGCCGTGCATCATCTCGCCCAGGGTCTTGCCTTCCAGCAGTTCCATGGCGATGAAGGTCTGGCCGGCGGCGTCCCCGATTTCGTAAATGGTGCAGATGTTGGAATGGTTCAGGGCGGAAGCGGCGCGCGCTTCCCAGCGGAAACGATCCAGCGCCTGCGCGTCATTGGAAAGCTCGTCGGGGAGAAATTTCAGCGCTACATGGCGCCCGAGGCCGAGGTCTTCCGCCTCATACACTACTCCCATCCCGCCGCCGCCCAGCTTGCGCAGAAGGCGGTAGTGGGAAATGGTCTGGCCGACAGTAACGACT
>DATGGJ010000555.1:0-5040 GCA_035308585.1 Terriglobales bacterium | reverse complement strand
CACAATCAGCTTCAGATTGTCGGCGTTAATCCCAGCAGGCGCGATGCGCACACCCGAGCTAAGCGTCTGTATGACCGTGTCGGAAGCTGCCTTGTTGATGCCCGACAGCGCTGAGAGCGCCGCCAGCTTGGAGCCCAGGCTGAAACCGGCGAGACGGGCGTTGGAAAGCGCCACGTTGCCGGTGGTAACCAGGTTGCTCAGCGGCCCGTCCACGGACATGTGCGCGTCCCCGCTGCCGCTCTGGAAGGATGCGCCTTCGGGCAGAACCACACCCATGGCGGGCAGCAATGCCTGCACATCCTGCACCGGGATGCTGGGCGCATTGGCCTTCATGTGCAGCACCGGCGAGGTGCCATGCAGGTCATAAGTGCCGGCCAGGTTGACCGCGCTCTTGCCGGTCACAATGCGGGTGTTGTCCACGGTGCCGGTTTGCCGCGCCAGGTCGTAGTCGGAGGCGTAATCCACCGTGATGGGCTGGCTGGCGGGATGGCAGCCCTTTACCAGGCACAATTTGGAAGCGGTTACCATGCCCTTGGTTTGGGCGCGGTTGCCGTCGGATTTCAAATTGCCTTTAAAATCCACCACGCCCGCGATTCCGGCGCCTGGCTCCAACAGGCCGCTGGAGGCCAGGTCCAGACGGGTGATGTTGGCTTGGGCGGTGAACGGCGTGCGCGAGGCGTCACTGCGGTCGACCGGTCCCGCCTGGCCCTTCACGTCCATTTTGCCGCCGCCCGGCATGTTGGCGGTCAACGTAAAAGGAAAACGGGAAGTGTAGGAAACATTGTCAGCCCGCAGGTTCACCGCGTCGTAGGCTTGCGGGCGATGTCCGGCGGAGCCCAGCAGGATGCGGCCGTTCGCGATTTCCAGCTTCTGAATCTGGATTTCAGGCATGGCGCTGCCGCCGCCACCGCCGCTGGTGGAACCTGCGCTGCCCTCCGTCTTCTTGGGCGCGGGTTCACTTCCTTTTGCCGGCGTTGCCGCCGGCTGGTTTCCCTTGGCCTGCCCGATGCTGGAGAAATTCCAGGTGCCTGCGGCGGAGCGGATCAACGCGACTTGCGGCTGCTCCAGGGTCAGCGACTGCACGTGCACGGCGCGGTTAAAAATCAGCGGCATGATTTCCACGCTGATGTCCAGCGCCCGCGCTTCCACAAAGGGATTGCGGCTGAAAGCCGGATCATCCGCAATCGTAATGTTGGAAGCGCCCAGCTGCCCTTTCAACAGGGAGAGACTCAGATCGCCGATCTTGACCTGCCGCCCCAGGGCGGTGGTCAGCTGCGCTTCTACGGTGGGCCGGAATTGGTTGACGTTGATGAAAAAGGGAATAGCGACGGCAACCGCCACCAGTACTACGATGACGATTCCAATAATGATCAGAGCTTTTTTCATAAACTTACCTTTCGCAGCGAACCCTCTGCAACGAGAGTAGAGCTGGCAGAGCAAGCGAAGCGGCTTCGACTACGTGCAAAACTGTAGTCCCTGCATCGCACAGTTCGCAACCATATGATTGTAAAAGGCCAAGTCGGTGTTGCCGGGGATGGGAACATCGGAATAGATTGGGCTTTCATGGGCCTGGGCTCGGCCCGGTCTGACCTTCTGCGCCTGCTCTGGGCGAGACTGAAAATCGGGAACTGACACGCTGGTTCTTATGCCGGCGCAGCCTTTGCCAGCCGCCCTAGAACACCGGAGGCGAATTCGGCCAGACTGCTGATGGCCTCCACATCCGTCTGGTCGAAGTTGCGATGCTCTTCGTGGGAAACCACCCACAACGTCCCCCAGGGGATGCCGGCAACGAGGATGGGGACCACTAAGCCCTCCACAATGGCCGGTTTCAGCTCATTCAGGTAATGGAAGCAGCGGGCGGGATAAAGGAACAGTTGCGGTGACTTGCGGTCCAGGGTGGCGCCGGAAGGGCTCCAGTCGCGAGGACTGGTGGCGCCGGCGTGAGGGGCGAGCGCGCCTGCCACGGTCTCCCAGCGGAACAGGGCTGCGCCCTCTGCCGGCTGCACCAGGATGCTGACTCCTGCGGCCCCGGCGTTGCAAACCTCCCGCGCCGCCCTCGTCAAGGCATCCAGGAATTCGTGGCTGGACACATGTTTTGCCGCCAGTTCCTTAAGGGCGCGGCTCTTGCCGCGAGCCTTGGCCAGCAAAGACCTGCTTTTGGGAACTCGATAGCGCAGTTCCCCGGTGATCAGTACGTCCTCAACTCGCGCACGCCACAGCGGAACCGCGGCATCGTGCAGAGCCATAAGCGTAGTCTCCCCGGCGGCCCGGAACTTGCCGCTTGTCTGGATGATGAAGGTGAGTCTTGCGTTGTACTGACGCTCGCAGCTGTGAACTGCAGAACCTGCGCCTGATTGGAGCTGGAATCACAGATCATCTTACCCCAAAAGCCCTGCCGTTGCCTGTGATGGTTGGGAGGCCGCTTGTGATGGCAAACCGGGCGGCCAATGCCTTGACGCTCTACTCCTACATACCTAGACTTACTCGGCATGCCCCTTCGCCTGCGGCGCTCGCGCCAGACCCTGGCCGTCTTGTCGGCGCTGCTGGGCCGGCCACAGGAGTGGCACTGCGGCTACGATCTGCTGCGCAAAACTGGGCTGAAATCTGGCACACTCTATCCCATTTTTAAACGACTGCAACGTGGCGGCTGGCTTCAACATCGGTGGGAAAAGTCGGCAGCGCCTGGCCGCCCGCCACGCCATCTCTATCGTCTGACCCGGCAGGGCAAGACCGCCGCGCGGGACTATTGCGCAGAGGCCAACGCTCAGAGCTGAGCGGCTGCCCGCCGGCACGGCTGAAGCCGCGGCCTGATATGAACCCCGGCGTCATGCGGAGGCCCTTGAGGGCCGAAGCATCTCGCGAGCGCCACTTCGAAGTTCATCTCACCGAAAGCCCGCTCAGCTCGCCATCACCTTCAAATCGGAACGAATGATGAGCTTGGGTTCGGTGGCTGCCTGTACCTGCTCGGCGGTAAGCCCGGGAGCCACTTCCTCCAGCAGCAGGCCGGTCGGCGTAACGCGAATGTAGGCCATTTCGGTGACGATGGTGTCCACCACCTTCACCCCGGTCAGCGGCAGCGTGCACTTTTTCAGGATTTTGGGCTGGCCTTCGCGGGTGGTGTGCTCCATGGCGATGATCACACGGCGCGCCCCCGCCACCAAATCCATGGCGCCGCCCATTCCCTTCACCATTTTGCCGGGAATCATCCAGTTGGCCAGGTTGCCTTCTTCGTCCACCTCCATGGCGCCCAGCACGCTCAGGTCAATATGGCCGCCGCGAATCATGGCGAAGGAATCGGCGCTGGAGAAGTACGCGGTGCCGCCGATTTCGGTCACTGTCTCCTTGCCCGCGTTGATCAGATCGGGATCTTCGTGGCCCTCCACCGGATAGGGACCGATGCCCAGCATGCCGTTCTCGCTTTGCAACACCACGTCCATGCCTTTGGGCACGCAGTTGGCCACCAGGGTGGGCATGCCGATGCCCAAGTTGACGTAGAAGCCGTCGCGCAGTTCGCGGGCTATGCGGCGCACGATGCGGTCGCGTTTTTCGCTGTCTTTGCCCGGTTTGGTGGATGTGGTCATCGGTTCCCTTCGACAAGCATTCAGCACTCAGCCATCAGCGCTCAACCAACAAAGTCCGTGCCCATAGTTTCCAAAACAGAATTCTCCGCGCCCTCTGGGTTGAGCTTCACTCCCAAGCCGCCTCCGCGCGGCGAAATTTTGTGAGCACCCGTTCCAGCTCCTCATAAGACGTGCGCGCATCGGCAGCGTACTGGGCGCGGTATTTGTACGCCGTTTCCAGCAACTCGCCGAAGTGGTCGGCGATTCCGCCCATGGCCTCATCGTAAGCCGGCGCCATAATGCTCAACTCCGCCGCCAGGTCCCCCAAAGTAAGGCTGCCCTGCTCGTACATGCGCAGATAGTGCAGCACGCTGGCCCGCACCTCCTGCGCCGTGTTGTCGGGCGCGGGCATGAGCTACGCCTTGCGCACCGTGCGCTTCTCGATCCGCTTTTCGTACACTTCGCCCTGAAAGATGCGCTTCACGTAAACACTGGCGGTGTGAATCGAGTCGGGCTCCAGTTCGCCCACCTCCACCAGTTCTTCAACTTCGGCAATGGTCACGCGCGCGGCGGTGGCCATCATGGGATTGAAGTTGCGCGCCGTCTTGCGATAGACGAGATTGCCCCACTTGTCGCCCTTCCACGCCTTGATAAAGGCGTAGTCGGCGCGCAGCGCGCGCTCCATCACGTAAGTACGGCCATCGAACTCGCGTGTTTCCTTGTTTTCCCCCACCACCGTGCCTACGCCGGTGGGCGTAAAAAATGCGGGAATGCCGGCGCCGCCGGCGCGAATGCGCTCCGAAAAAGTCCCCTGGGGCACCAGTTCCAGCTCAATTTTGCCGCTGAGCACCATCTGCTCCAGCAGCTTGTTTTCGCCCACGTAGGTGCCGATGTGGCGGCGGATCTGCCCCGCGGCCAGCAGCAGGCCCACGCCAAACCCATCCACCCCGGCGTTGTTGCTCATGGTGGTCAGGTTTCTTGTGCCCTTCTTGACCAGGGCTCGAATCAGGTTCTCCGGATTGCCGCACAGGCCAAAACCGCCGATCATGATGCTGGCGCCGTCAGAGATGTCGCGCACCGCTTCCTCGGCGCTGGCCACCACTTTGTTCATAAGAGGTGGATTCTACGTTCGCGGCTCACCCAACGCAAACACAACCCTTCACCACAAGGGACACGAAGGAAATTGAAGATTTTTCAATTTGCAAATTGACGATTATCATTCTCAATCCCTGCGGACACAGTCGATCACTCGAAAATCATAAATCGTCGCAATGCTTTGCGACCTAACTTGTCAATCGACAATCTTCAACCCTTTGTGACCTTGGTGTCCTTTGTGGTGAGTTTTTTGTGAAAGTTGTTGGCGAGGTCGAATTCGGCCGCCAGTTCCCGAGTGCTGAGGTTCTCCCGAAGGTGCGCCAGGCGTTGTTCCAGTTGCAGTAATGCCTCCTGCAGGTTGTTGCGGTTGGTGAGCGCAATGTCG
>DATGGJ010000554.1:0-16233 GCA_035308585.1 Terriglobales bacterium | reverse complement strand
TCTGCAGAGCCTCGAAGGCAGCGTCGCTGGTGGATTGCAGTTTGTCCAGGCGGCCGGGCCGGAAGGTCCGGATGTCGTCCGCCCATCCGGCGCGAGCCAGCTCCTGCTCGTCTTCAGGAACAATCAGGCAGATACGGCCTTCGCTGGTGGCAATGGCGATGCTGTCGCCGATTACGGGCCAGTAGCCGGAGAGCAGCAGGACATAGTCAGGCAGCGTGCACAAGATGGCGTCCAGCTGCACTCGTTGCAGGCCGTGGCGGATCCGGTCAATTCGGTCGTGGTCGCGCATAAAATCAGTTGTCAGTGGCAAGTGGTCAGTTAGAGCGCCGCTAGCTGCCTGGCTGAATGCGAAATAACCAGTCGGCTAGAAAGCTGGTCACCCAGCTCACATTCATCTTCTCTTGAGCAGCACGGTAGCCGCCACCGCTCCAGCCAAGACTGCGCCCGTAATCACGCCCGCGCGCATCATAGAGCGCTTTTGGGCCCGCAGGCGCGGTTCCACCAGTTCTTTTTCAGGATACGCGTTGCGCAACCCATGGGGGCCATGCCTTTGCGCCAGCGCCAGCACCTCGGCGGTATGTAGAGCGTGCCGGTCGGTATCCTGCTCAATCTGCTCCTTGCAGCTGAAGCCGTCGGACATAACGATGGTGGAGAGTCCTGCCTTGCGCACCGCCGGCAGCAACGCGCGCTCGCCCGCCTTCATGGAAATCTCGTACTTCTCTTTCTCATAGCCGAAGGAGCCGGCCATACCGCAGCAGCCGGAGTCCAGCTGGTTGATGTCCAACTCCATTTTTGTGAGCAGCTCCTTGTCGCAATCCATGCGCATGATGGCCTTGTGATGGCAATGGCCGTGGAGCACGGCTTTGCGCTTCAGTTTGGGTGGCTGGTAATTCGGGGTTTTCTTCTGCAGGAACTCTGCCAGAGTGAAGGTCTGTTCCATCAGCTTGTGGGCCTGGCGCGAATCGGGGCGGAGCCCATTCAGTTCATCGCGGAAAACGGAACAGCAGCTAGGCTCCAGCACCACCATGGGCGTGCCCTGCTCGATCTCCGGACCCAGCGCACGAAAGATGCGATCAAGGTAGGACTTCGCCATGTCCAGGAATCCGTAGTCATAGAGCGGTCGGCCGCAGCAGAGCGGTTCCTGTGGCACGACCACCTGGTAGCCCGCCCCCTCCAGCACTTCGACCGCGGCTTGGGCGGTTTCCGGCTTGAAGTGGTTGTTGAAGGTATCCGCAAACAGAAGCACGCGTTCCCTGCCCTGGTTGCGAATGCCGCGCTTGCGGAACCACGCCTTAAAGGTCTCCGCTGCAAAAGGCGGGAGCCTTCTCTGCCGCGGCGCTCCGGCGGCAAATTTCGCCACGTTTCGCAGCCCCGGCAATTGCGTAAACAAATTGGCGAAGCCGGGCGCGATGGAGGCCAGGCGCGCCCACTTGTTGATCCAGCCGAATGCATAGGCGTAGCGGGGGCGCAGCCGGCCTTCCCAGTAATGGGAGAGGAATTCGGCCTTGTACGTGGCCATATCCACATTGACCGGGCAGTCGCCTTTACAGCCTTTGCAGGAGAGGCAGAGGTCCAGCGACTGTTTGACGCGGTCATCGCGCCAGCCGTTCTGGATAACGTCACCGTGAAGCATTTCCCAGAGGTGGTGGGCGCGGCCACGGGTCGTGTCCCGTTCCTCGCGCGTCACCATGAAGCTGGGGCACATGGTGTCGTCATCCGTCTTGCCATCTAGACGGCGGCACTTCCCAATGCCCACGCAGCGCAGCACCGCGTGCGCGAAGCTGCCTCCATCCTCCGGATATTTGAAATGCGTCGCCGGCTCCCAAGGCGCGTAGGCCGGCCCAAGGCGCAGGTTCTCGTCAATGCGATACGGGTCCACCACCTTGCCCGGATTCATCTTCCAATCGGGGTCCCAGATGGACTTGAACTCGCGAAAAGCCTCGACCAGTTCCGGCCCAAACATCTTGTAGAGGAATTCAGCCCGTGATTGTCCATCGCCGTGTTCGCCGGAAAGCGAACCGCCGTACCTGACCACGAGCTCCGTCGCCTCCTCCATGAATGCCCGCCATTTCCTGATTCCAGGAGCGGTGTAGAGATCAAAATCCACGCGGCAATGGATGCAGCCCTGGCCAAAATGACCGTAAAGCGCCGGATTGTAGCTGTACTTGTCGTACAACTGCCGGAGCTCGCGCAGGTAGTCGCCGACCTTTTCAGGCGCTACCGCGGAATCCTCCCATCCTGGCCAGGAATCCGGTTCGCCGGGAACGAAGGCGGTCGCCCCCAGGCCGGACTCGCGAATCTCCCAGATGTGGTGCTGCTCCTCTTTATCGACGAACAGCTTCATGCTGGGCGGGTTGGAGCGCTTTTTAAGATCGTCCATCAGGCGGTGCGCCTGTTCGATGGCCTCCTGCTGAGCGTCGCAGCCGATCTCCACCATGAGCCAGCCCTTTCCCTCGGGCAACATGGGAAGGTACTTGCGATGCGGGCCGCCCTTCTTTTGGACATTCTCTATGAGGCGGTCGTCGAGACCCTCCAGGGCGATGGGAGAGTACTTCAGCACCTCGGGTATGTCGTCGCCCGCCAGGTACACATCCGGGTAGCCGAGTAGGAGGATTACGCGCTCGGGATGGTTGTAGATAAGCTTGACCTTGGCTTCCAGAATGGTGATGCAGGTGCTTTCGCTGCCCACCAGCGCGCGGGCAAGGTTGATGCGGCCGTGCTCGTCGGGGATGAGCTGGTCGAGGTTGTAGCCGGAAACGCGGCGGATAATTTTGGGAAACTTCTTCTCGATCAGCGGCTGGTACCGCTGGCGCAGGGACATCAGTTTGGCAAAGATCTCGCCCACTCTCCCGGGCTGGCGCATGCGTTCCTGCCACTCAGCCTCAGTGAGCCAGCCCGCCTTCAGGCGAGTGCCGTCGTAGAGCAGAACGTCCAGTTCTTCGGTGTTGTTTACCGCCGGTCCGTTCATCTGCGCGTGCGCCCCACAGGAGTTGTTGCCCAGCATGCCCCCGAACACGCAGCGGCTGTGGGTGGCGGGCTGCGGGCCGTAGGTAAGCTGATGCGGCCGGGCGGCATTCACCACGTCGTCGCAGATTGTCCCCGGCTCCACGCGGGCGTATTTCTCAGCCGGATTGAGTTCCAGGATGTGATTCAAGTACTTGGAGAAGTCAATAACGACGCCGACGTTGCAGCACTGGCCGGCCAGGCTGGTACCTCCGCCGCGAGAAAACACGGGAGCGCGAAATTTGCGGCACGCCGCCATGGCTTGAAGCACATCGTCCACGCTACGGGGAATGACTACGCCTATGGGTACCTGGCGGTAGTTGGAGGCGTCAACGGCGTACATGGCGCGGGTGCCGTTGTCGAAGCGCACCTCGCCTTCCAGGTTCTTGCGCAGCTCCCCTTCCAGGCCGGGCACATCCACCGACTCGGTTGAACGCCAGTTGCTCGGGCGCGCCTCAATCGGTTTTCTGAGTTCTTCTTCCGAAACAACGGGAATACGGCTGGCTGACATTTTTTCTCCCTAAGCGGCAAAGCGTTGCGCGTCCGCCTGCTTGAGTTCCAGTCCCACGCCGGGACGCGAAAGATCGGGGCGCAACTCGCCGTTCACGAGCTTCGGCAAGCCTTCGAAGAACATGCTCTCAATGCGCGCGTGATCATGAAAGTACTCGAGATTTTTGAATGGAGTCACCGCGCAGGCGGCGTGCGTGTGCAGGGCCGGCGCGGTATGGCCGGAGAGAGGCACGTTGTGGGCCTGACAAAGTGCTCCTATCTGCAGGAAAGCGGTCACGCCGCCACAGCGGGTGATGTCGGCCTGCTGCACGTCCACCGCGCCAGCTTCCAGCATGCGGCGGAAATAAAAGATGTCATAGCCGTATTCGCCGGCGGCAATATCCATTACGGCCGGAGCCCGGTCGCGGATGAGCCGCAACCCTTCCAGGTCGTCGGAGGAAACGGGTTCCTCCAACCAGACCACGCCGAACCGGGTGAAAGCCTCAGCCTGGTAGAGCGCCTGTTTGCGGCTGTACGCGCCGTTGGCATCCACAAACAACTCCGGTTCGTGTCCAATGGCTTCTCGCGCCACCCGCACGCGCTCGATATCACGTTGTGGATCGCGGCCGATCTTCATCTTCACTCGCGGAATGCCCTCCTCCACCCAGCCGGATAGCTGCTGCGCCAGTTGTTTATCGGAGTACGAGGTGAACCCACCGCTGCCGTAAACCGGCGCCGCCGCCCGCACCTGGCCCAGCAGACTCACCAGCGGCAGATCCAGCAGGCGCGCTTTCAAGTCCCACAAAGCGCAATCCACGGCGGAGATGGCGGTGGAGCAGATGCCCGGCCGGCCCAGATTGCGCACCCGCTTCCACATCTTCATGTACGTGTCCGTAACGGCCATGGGGTCGCTGCCCTTCGCCACCTCAGAAAGCACGCTCTGAATCAACTTGGCGGCAGAAGCGTTGGCGTAGGTGTAGCCCAGTCCGGTGTGGCCGCCGGCATGAACTTTCACCAGGACCATCGTGGTCCTATCCCATTTGAGAGTGCCGTCTGATTCCGGCGAGTCGGTGGGGACGGTATAGGTGACGGCCTCAAGACGCTCAACTGGCGGACTGGCAGAAAGGGCAGACATCTAGGGTGGCCGGCGGCGACGATGCTGATTCGGTGAACGGCCTATCGGTACAGATGTCATTAGCAGGCGAGGAGGTTAGCTTGCTGCAGCACGGGATTAGTCGTACCACGATGCTTCGGGGGCCAGATTCCCGGCCGCCTGCCGCCGCTGGCACCATCCAGGGAGCCAACCAAACTGGCGGGCGGCAGCTCTGCTTTGTCACTTTTTGGCGGCAAACGGCAGGTTACACGGCGCATCGTATTTAAAGGCTCATATTTAGGTCCGCGTCATTGAGCGGCCCGCTATCCGAATGTCTTCATAAAAAAGGAGTTCCCTCGTGACCGCATCAGATGTGCTCGTCGAGTGCTTGATTGACTGGGGAGTGGAAGTAGTGTTTGGGCTGCCGGGTGACGGCATCAACGGAGTGATGGAAGCCCTGCGCACCCACAAAGACAGGATCCATTTCCTGCAAGTGCGCCACGAGGAGACCGCCGCTTTCATGGCCTGCGGCTACGCCAAATACACCGGCAAACTTGGGGTCTGCCTGGCGACCTCGGGACCGGGCGCCATTCACCTGCTCAATGGTCTGTATGATGCGCGCCTTGATGGCCAGCCTGTCCTCGCCATTACCGGCATGCAGTACCACGACCTGATCGGCACCTTCACCCAGCAGGATGTGGAGACGGACAAGCTGTTCATGGATGTTTGCGTTTACAACGAGCGTGTCATGGGGCCCACGCATGTGCAGAACGTAGTGGATCTGGCGTGTCGGACCGCGCTGGCCTACCGTGGGGTGGCCCACATCACCATCCCGGTGGACTTTCAGGACGCCAAGGTGGAAAAAAAGGACCGTTCAAAGCGAAATCTGGCGAACTTCACCAACGCCGTGCACACCCAGAGTTACAAAGTGCCAGCGGACAGCGAACTGCACCGCGCTGCCGAGATTCTGAACCAGGGGAAAAAGGTGGCGATCCTGGCCGGACGCGGGGCGCTGGGCGCCGGCGACAAATTGGAGCAAATTGCCGAGCTGCTGGCCGCTCCCATTGCCAAACCTCTGCTGGGCAAATCGGTAATTCCCGACGATAGCCCTTATACCACCGGCCCGGTGGGATTGCTGGGCACCGCGCCGTCGCAGGAGGCGCTGGAGGACTGCGACACACTGTTCATGGTGGGCACCTCATTTCCCTACCTGGAGTTCATGCCCAAGCCGGGGCAGGCCAAGGGAGTGCAGATTGACATTGACCCCAAGCGCATAGCACTGCGCTATCCGGTGGAAGTCGGTCTGGTTGGCGACAGCAAGGTGGTACTCGATCATCTGATACCGCTTTTGAAACGCAAGGAGGATCGGGGCTTCCTGAAGATGGCGCAAGCCGGCATGAAGGACTGGTGGGAGCGCATGGAGAAAGAGGCCACCCGCATGGATAAGCCCATGAAGCCGCAGGTGCCGGCGTGGGAACTGGGCAAGCGTTTGCGCGACGATGCCATCGTGAGCTGCGACAGCGGCACCATTGCCACGTGGTGGGCTCGCCACGTTCCCGCTCGGCGGGGACAGATGCACAGCCTCTCCGGCACCCTGGCCACCATGGCCCCCGGATTGCCCTACACTCTCGCCGCTCAGGTTGCATACCCCAATCGGCAATGCGTCGCCTTTGTCGGGGACGGCGGCTTTTCCATGCTGATGGCTGACTTCGTCACCGCAGTGAAGTACAAGCTGCCCATCAAGGTGGTAATTATCAAGAATGACACGCTGGGACAGATCAAATGGGAGCAGATGGTGTTTCTGGGAAACCCTGAGTATGGAGTTCAGCTGCACCCCATCGATTTTGCCGAGTTTGCGCACGCCTGCGGCGGGGTGGGCTTTACCGTGGACGATCCCAAGGAGTGCGGTGAAACCGTGGAAGCTTTCCTGAACGCGCCCGGGCCAGCGATTCTGCAGGCGGTGGTGGACCCGCTGGAGCCTCCAATGCCGGGCAAGATAAAAGCCGAGCAGGCCCTGCACTTTGCCGAGGCCCTGGCACGCGGCGAGCCCAACCGCAAGAAGATCGCGCTCACCGTGGCATCGGATAAAGTCCGGGAGATGGTGTAGTAGTAAACGGCTGATGTCATCGGATCTCGACGGCGGAAACCCACCCCGGCGGCTTTGTCAGCAAAATACCCGGGTCAGCCTCTGAGAAGAAATCATGGCGAAGCATAAAGAAGTGGTGGTGATTACGGGCGCATCCGCGGGAGTGGGCCGGGCGACGGTTCGCGAGTTCGCCAAACACGGCGCCTGGATCGGCCTGATAGCCCGCGGGCGTGATGGCCTGGAAGGAGCGCGTCGCGAGGTGGAGGCCGAGGGCGGCAAGGCGCTGGTCCTGCCCACCGACGTGGCCGATGCCGGGCAGGTGGAAAAAGCGGCGGCGCGCGTCGAAGCCAAACTTGGCCCGATTGACATCTGGGTGAACGATGCCATGGCCTCCGTCTTCTCGCCCATCAAGCAGATGACAGCGGAGGAGTTCAAGCGCGTCACCGAGGTGACATATCTGGGGTACGTGTATGGCACGCTGGCAGCATTGAAGCGCATGCTGCCGCGCGACCGCGGCACCATCGTGCAGGTAGGCTCGGCCCTGGCCTACCGCAGCATTCCCCTGCAGGCCGCCTACTGCGCCGCCAAGCATGCGGTGCTCGGCTTCCACGCCTCATTGCGTACCGAACTGCTGCACGACAAAAGCAACGTTCACACCACCATGGTGCAGATGCCGGCGCTGAATACGCCGCAGTTTGGTTGGGTCAAAAGCCGGCTGCCGCGCAAAGCGCAGCCGGTGCCGCCTATCTTCCAGCCGGAAATGGCGGCGCGCGCCATCTACCATGCCGCTCATCACCCGCGGCGCGAGTATTACGTAGGCCACTCCACCGTGCAGGCCATTCTGGGCAATAAGCTCGCTCCCAACCTGCTCGACCGCTACCTGGCTCGCACCGGCTATGCTGCGCAGCAACACGATGGCCGCGAAGATCCTGACCGCCCCAATAATCTATGGGAGCCCGTGCCCGGCGATCACGGCGCTCACGGCAGCTTCGACCGGCGCGCGCGCGACTACAGTTTGGAGTGGTGGTTGGACTCGCACCGCCTGCTCCTCGGCCTGACCGGACTGGCTGGAGCGGCCGCAATCTATGCCCTGGTTAAAGATGACCGCCTGGAACGGATCTACGAAGTATTAGAAGACTGGCTGCCACGCACGGCGTGAGTATCCGACTTTTTCCCCAAGGGGCATAGATGAAGACGGCACTTCCGTAACGGTGCCAAGGCATGTTGCCAAACGCTATGCTAGCTCTGCAGGGCCTTTTACCTGCCCGAAAAGGAAACCTTATGAGCCGACGCTGGCTGGCAACACTGGCACTGATCGCTGCTTTAGGAGTGGCCACTCCCGCTCTCATGGCCGACCACGGCTGGGACAGGGACAAAGGAGATCACGGCAACAAACATTTTCGCCAGGACGATCATGGCCGCCGCGGAGATCGCGATGAGCACCGGCGCGGTGATCGCGACGGCGATCGCTGGGAGCGCCGCGGCCGGTACGAATACCGCACCTACGACCGCGACGGGCGTCCTCCGGGATGGGCTCGCGGCCGGAAAGTGGGATGGGGCTATTGCGGGCTGCCCCCCGGACAAGCCAGGAAATACGGCTGCTGGAGCTATATGTATGAGGGCCGCCGTTACTACTACTATCACGACGACGGTGGGCGCATCATCGTCCGCCGGCCGACCATAATTGTTCACGCCGGAGTGGACATCGTGCAGTGAGTTCGGCGGCGCGCCAGGATTGTGTACCTCAAAGGGATCGTTCAGGTGAGCGGTCCCTTTTTTATGTCTCAACTGGCGGCACAGTTTCCAGTCACAGGCTAACCCGGCTCCGCACATTGCTGGGGTGATCTAGATCAGCTTACCGGGTGAGAAGAGAATCAGCCTCTTCTCATCTCCGGCGTTCCCCAGCTGCATCCGAATCCATCCAGGTGGTCTCACCGGTGTGCATGTTGAGCAGGATGGACCGGCTACCGGAGTCCACGCGGATGTAATGGTCGCCGTCCAGCAGGTAAACCTCGAATGGGCCGGGACCGCTGCTGCCAGGTTGCCGGGATTCTGCGCGTCCTCTGGCAGAGGACCGCAAAGGCCTGCGCACTGCCGCGGCGGCGGCCGGACTTGACTTCTTAGGCGCTTCGCGCGTCTGCGCCAACTCTGCCATAGCTTTCCTGATTTCAGCCATGGTTCCGCGGATTTGCGGTCTGAAAAAAACCCAAATGGCAAAGATGAGAGAGAAAAGGAAGGTGGCGATAACCAGCGTCTTCGGCACCACAGAACGCGGCCGTCTGCGACTGGAGACCTCGATGGGACGGAACTCCGCCCACTCATCCGCCGGCCTCTTAGTCGCGAGTTTGGGCCTGGCACTCATTACTTACATCCACTGCACTCATTACTTACATCCACTGCCCTTCGTCCGAGCCCATGAACGGCGGCGATTCGCGGCCTCCGGAGAGCACGTAACCGGCACCGGACAACTTCATTATTATGCGGTTTGCCTGCCGGGGTTGCAACCGGCAGGGCGCCATCTGCCGTCCGCTTCCGGGGCTCGACAACCACAGCCACAAGCCGGGAACTGGAAAGCGTGACCAGCAATATGGGTGGGAGACTGCGCCCGGCCCCGCCGTCGGGAGACGGCAAATGTGGGGTTTATAAGGTTTGATGAAAGAGCCGGGCTTTTCTCGTCAGAACGTTTGTACGGTAGCTGCTGGTAATGCGTCTGTGACACGCGTCACAAAACAAGAAAAAAATCGCGGCTTCTTAAGACAGCCTCAGCCGGGCATTCGGCCGGCATCACGTTTGACGCTGCCTTGGCTTAGGGCTAGAATTCTGGCGCCATGTGGGGCAGGTCTCTGCGTTGGGCGGTGCTGATCATTGTGGCTGCCATGTTGTGCGGTCACGTGAGTGAACTGTTCGACCGCTGGGACCACACGCTGCGCACCGGCAGAGAAGCGGATTACACCCTAGTGGTGCTCGCCGCCTGCGCCGGGCTGGAAATTGTGCTGGCCCGGACTCTGATCGCATTTTTCACAGGCTTGCGCGCTCCCAGGAATCTTGCTGCGGAGCCATCTTCCCTGACATTTCAGATAATCTGGGCGGAAACGCTGGTCACCGGGCTTTCGCCCCCTGTGCTTCCTTTATCGTTGCGCATCTAGAACTTCCTGCTGTGCTCGGAACGGCTGAGAGGTCAGCTACAGGCTCGTTCTGTCTCAAGCGCACGGTGGGGAATCATGCAGTCGCTCAAAATTGCAGTGTTGTTGTGCACGTTATCTGGACTGGCGGGTTGCGCGTTCCAGAAGTATCGCGCGGACCCCATCTCTCCGCCGCTAACGGCGGCAGCCCTGGAGGCGCGAACGCTGGCTGATTCCGGCCTCCGGCAATTTCTTGCCGCCCGGTCCCCACACCCTCCTTCCAGTTGGCCGCTGGCGCAGTGGGACTTGCCCTCTCTGACGCTGGCCGCGTTCTACTACAGCCCGGCGCTGCAAATTGCGCGCGCGCGCGTGACCCAAGCAGAGGCGGCAATCGTGAGCGCCCGGGCCAGGCCGAATCCCAACCTAAGCGCAGACGTGGGCGGCGAAACCGCGCCGGAGAGTCCATGGATTGCCGGTTTTGTCGGTTCCCTTCCCCTGGAAACGGCGGGGAAACGAGGGCACCGTATCACCGCCGCGGAACGGGCTGCCGAGGTCGCCCGCTGGGACCTGGCCGTGGCCGCCTGGAATGTCCGCGCCCAGGTGCGCAGCGCGCTGCTGGAATACCTGGTCGCGGGTCGGAATCTCAATTTATTGCAATCTGCGGAACGCCTGCGTGGGCAACAGGTTCGTTTGCTGGAGCAGCGGCTGGCCGTGGGCATGATTTCCCGGCCTGAGGTGGACACGGCCCGCATGCAGCACACGCAAGCGCTGCTGGCGGCACGGGCAGCGGAAGGACGGCTCTCACAAGCGCAAACCTCGCTGGCGGCCGCCATTGGCGTCCCCACCGCGGGGCTGACGGGAGTCAACTTACTATGGCCGTCCTTTGACCAGCCTCCTGGCGCCGCTTCCTTCACCGCCGCCGGCATTCAGCAGGACGCAGTGCTGAACCGACTGGACATACGCCGGGCCCTGGCCGATTACGCCACAGCCGAAGCCGGCCTGCGCCTGCAAATCGCGAGACAGTACCCGGATTTCAACCTGGGACCGGACTACGCCTTCGAAGAAGGCGCGCACCTGTTTTCCGTCGTGCTTGGCCTCACCCTGCCGGCTTTCAACCACAACCAGGGTCCCATCGCGGAGGCCAAGGCCCGCCGGGAAGAGATGGCGGCGCAATTTCTGTCGGTACAGGCTGAGGGAATTGCGCAAAGCGAACGGGCGCTGGCCCGCTACAACGCGGCGCTGAAGCAACTGGCGCAGGCGGGCGAACTCCTGCGGCAAGCACGGGCACAAGAGCAGGCGGCGCAGGCGGCGTTGCGGGCCGGCGCCGGCGACCGGGTCGCCTTAAACGGTGCGCAGCTGCAGACCGCCGTCACCACACTGGCCCAGCTGAATGCTCTTTACGAAGCGCAACAGGCGCTGGGCAGCCTGGAAAACGTGGTGCAGCGCTCGCTTGAGCCGGGCGACATTCAACCTTTATCGCCGCAATCCCCGCTGCTGAATGCGGCCAGGAGGTGACGGTTATGAGCCAACGCGTCAAGTGGCTGGTGGCGGCGCTGCTCGCTGCAACGGCGGTTTCCGTCATTGCGGTTGTGTTCATGGCCGCCCACCGGCCTGACCGAGGCGAGGAAGAAGAGGAGGAGGCGGTCAAAGCGCCTTCCCATGTTCAGAAGGAAAACGGGCGCACGGTGCTCCGCTTGGGCGCTGCGACACTGGCCCGCGAGGGCATTCGCGTGGAGCCGGTTCAACCGCAGACCAGGCGCGCCGAACTGCGGGGAATGGCCGTCCTCCTGCCGGCTGGCGAACTGGCCGGCCTGCGCAACAGCTACGTGGCTGCTCGCGCCAGAGTGGCGCGCGATGAGCTGCAGATAAAAGTAGCGCGCAGCCAGTACCAACGTATCAAAACGCTTTACCAGCAGAATCAGAACATGTCGCTGAAGGCGATGCAGGATGCGCAAGCGGCCTATGGCGCCAGCCAGGCGCAGATCGAAGCCGACGAACAGGAAGCCGAGCTCCAGTTGGATACCGCGCGCCAGCGATGGGGGCCGGTGGTTGCCGGCTGGATAGCGGAGAATAGCCGCTCACTGGCTGAACTCCTGCAGCAGCGCTCATACCTTGCGCAGATGATATTTCCACCCGGCGAAGTCGCCAAGCCGCCCGGCGTGTTGTCGCTGAGCTCACCCGGCAACCATCTCCTTCCAGCGCGGCTGGTGAGCTCGCTTCCGCAGGTGAACCCGCAAATCCAGGGCGTCAGTTTTCTCTACCGTGTGGCCAGCCAGCCTGGTTTGGCAGCGGGCATGAATCTGGTGGTGTTCGTGCCTATGGGCCCTTTGCTCCGCGGAAGCGTGGTTCCTGAAACCGCAGTGGTGTGGTGGCAGGGAAAAGCATGGGCTTACCAGGAAACCTCGGATAACACGTTCGCACGGCGCGAGGTGCCCACGGGAAATCCGCTGCCCAGCGGCTATTTCGTTCCCGGCAGCGCGTTCGCTCCAAATACGAAACTGGTCACGGCTGGGGCACAGGCGCTGCTTTCAGAAGAGTTCCGCGGCCAGATCCAGGAGGAGGATTAGCCGGCCATGCTCACCGCCATCGTCGGCTGGGCGCTGCGGCACCGCGGAGTTGTGGTAGCCATGGCCTGCATTCTGCTGGGCTATGCCCTCTACTCGCTGCGACAGGCCAAGTACGATGTTTTCCCCGAGTTCTCGCCGCCCGAGGTGGTCATTCCCACCGAAGCCCCCGGCCTGGCGCCGCAGCAGGTCGAACTTCTGGTCACACAGCCCATCGAAAATGCGGTGGTGGGCGTGGCGGGAGTGCGGTCAGTGCGTTCCGCCTCCGTCCAGGGCTTGTCGGTAATAACCGTTCTGTTCAACTCCAACACTAATGTTTATCTCAACCGGCAGGTCATAGCCGAGCGTCTGTCCACCCTGAGCGGCTCGCTGCCGGCGGGAATTACTCCCAGCATCGCGCCGCTTACCACCTCCACAAGTGTTGTGATGGCGGTTGGCCTGACCTCCCGCACGCAGTCGCTCATGCATCTTCGCACCGTAGCCGACTGGACTATGAAGTTGCGCCTGCTGGCGGTGCCTGGAGTTTCCAAAATCGCGGTTTTTGGCGGCTACCAGAAGCAGTTCCAGGTGCAAATCAGTCCTCAGCAACTGACCCGGCATGAGATTGGAGTGGAACAGGTGCTGGCTGCTGCCCGCCAGGCTACCGGGATTCGCGGCGCGGGTTTCATTACCACCCCCAATCAACGGATGATCGTGCAGTCAGAAGGGCAGGCGACCACCTCCGGCGAGTTGGGCCAAACGGTTGTCCTGCAGCAGCAGGGCGCGAATCTGACGCTGGGAAGCGTCGCCAAGGTAACCGAGGGAGCAGCGCCGCGCCTGGGCGCCGCTTCGGTGATGGCCCAACCGGCGGTCATGCTGATGATCTCCGCGCAATACGGCGCCAACACCCTGGACGTAAGCGCCGGTCTGGATCGCGCCCTTCGCCAATTGGGGCCCGCTTTGGCGAAGCAGGACATTCAGATTGACTCCACCCTTTTCCGGCCGGCGCGCTTCATTGATACCGCCCTGCATAACTTGCGCTCCTCTTTGATCGTCGGCGGAATCCTGGTTATCGTCGTTCTCTTTCTCTTTCTTTTTAACCTCCGGACCGCAGCGATTTCCTGCGCCGCCATACCTCTCTCGCTGCTGGCGGCGACCATGGCCATCGAGCGAATGGGCTACACCCTGAACACCATGACCCTGGGCGGCCTGGCAATCGCCATTGGTGAGGTGGTGGACGATGCCGTGATTGACGTGGAAAACATCTACCGGCGCCTGCGCGAAAACCGCAGTCTGCCGCAACCCCGCTCCGTGTTCCGAGTGGTGCTGGATGCTTCTATCGAAGTGCGCGGCGCGGTCGTCTATGCCACCTTCTCGGTGATCCTGGTGTTCCTGCCGGTCCTTACCATGAGCGGGGTGGCGGGCCGCATCTTTTCGCCGCTGGCCGTAACCTATATCTGGGCCATTTTGGCCTCCCTGGTTGTCGCTCTCACGATCACTCCTGCTTTGTCTATGATTCTGCTGCCCCGCGGGGAATTGCGAGCCGCCGACCCGCCGCTCGTGCACTGGCTCAAAGGCAAGTACGAACGGGTGCTTACCCGGATGGAAACCCACCCCAGCGCCCTGGTCGGCACGGTTGCTGTGCTGGTGTTTGCGGCGCTGCTTGCCATTCCCTTCCTCGGCGCCGAGTTCCTGCCCAGCCTGCGCGAAGGCCATTTCGTGGTGCACATGACCGCCATGCCCGGCACCTCGCTCGACCAGTCCATGCGGCTCGGGGACCGGGTCAGCGAAGCGCTGCTGCGCATTCCCTACGTGCGCGAGGTCGGCCAGCGTGCGGGTCGGGCGGAGTTGTCGGACGATTTTTCCGGCACCCACAGCAGCGAATTCGAAGTTGACCTGAGGGCTCTTTCCGGAGCGCAGACGGACAGGGCGGTCTCTGATATTCGCCACACCCTGGCCAGCTTTCCCGGCGCGGCCTTCTCCGTCAACACCTTTCTCACCGAGCGCATCAACGAGATTCTCTCCGGCTATACCGGCGCGGTGGTGGTGAATGTATACGGAGCCGACCTGAACGAACTTGACCGCGAGGCGGCGCGCATTGCCGGCGTGCTGGCCAGGGTCCCGGGGGCGCGCGAGGTGCAAATCCAGTCCCCGCCCGGAATGCCGCAGGTGGTGGTTCGTTTGCGTCCGGCCGATCTGGCACGCTGGGGCTTTGATTCTGTGCAGGTGCTGGACGTAATCCGGACCGCGTTCGGGGGCGAGGGGGTGGGGGAAATCTACCAGGGCAACCAGGTGTTCCCGGTCTCAGTCATCCTGAACCCTGCGGACCGACACTCGGTGCCGGACATTGCTTCCCTTCCCCTGCGCAGCCCGCAGGGGAACTACGTTCTGCTGCGGCAACTCGCCGACGTGTACGAAAGTTCAGGACGGTATGTGATCGCTCACCAGGGAGGGCGCCGGGTGGAGTCGGTGACCTGCAATGTGGCCGGGGGGAATATCGCTTCCTTCGTGGCCACCGCCGGACGGCGCATCGCAAGGCTGGGGTTGCCCGCGGGCGATTATGTGGAGTTCAGCGGCACGGCGGAGGAGCAGGCGCGCTCGCAACGCGATCTGCTGGTGCATTCCCTGCTGGCCGGGATCGGCATCATCATTCTCCTCTCCATCGTGATGCAGAACCATCGCAACCTGCTGCTGGTTCTGGCCAACCTTCCGTTCGCGCTGGTGGGAGGCATTTTCGTGGCGCTGGCCACCGGAGGGAACCTTTCGCTGGGCTCGCTGGTCGGCTTCGTGACCTTGTTTGGCATTACGCTGCGCAATTCCATCATGCTCATTTCCCACTACGAGCACCTGGTGCGGGAGGAAGGCATGGAGTGGAACTGGGCCACCGCCCTGCGCGGCGCGTCCGAGCGGCTCTCGCCCATCGTTATGACCGCGCTGGTTACCGGCCTGGGCCTGCTGCCGCTGGCCCTGGGCAGCGGCGCTCCCGGCCGCGAGATCGAAGGACCCATGGCCATCATCATTCTGGGCGGATTGGCCACTTCAACCGCTTTAAACTTGCTGGTGCTGCCAACCTTGGCGCTTCGCTACGGCCGCTTCGAACCGCCCCTTGCAACTGAGGAGTGATGCTATGAACGCCATCTCACTTAAAGCCCTGCTGGGCCTGGTGCCGGCATCTCTGCTTTTGGCGGGATCGCTAACCTTGTTCCTGAAACGAAGGACCACGGGTTCCGTGCTGCAACTGCTGGGAGCAGGTTGTTTGCTGTTGGTGATTCTCGCTCACCTTTGCGAGGGCTTGCATCTTTTCCCCGCCATGGGCTGGGGGCTCGAACACAGCGCCGGACATTATCTCGACCTGTGCAGCGCGGTTCTGTCGCTGTTGCTGTTCCCCTTCGGTTTCCTGCTTCACGCTTTGGCAACCTGAGATTCCCGGCGCTAGTGTGAGCCTCTTTGGTTGGGATCCGTATGTCCCTGGAGACACAAATCTTAGGAGTTGGTAGCGCTACCGGGAATCGAACCCGGGTTTGAAGATTGAGAATCTTCCGTCCCTATCTTGGGATTGCAAACAAATACACTTAGCTTCAATCCTGTCCATGAAAAATAAAGATATGGACAGTAAGCCATCACGCCTGCTACCGTCGTCCGCGTGTACAACGTCAACCTGCTCCTCTACGCCCGGACGGACGCCGGCTGGAAATTCCGGCCGGTTCGCAAAACCCCGCGCGGCAAATTCATCTGGGATCGCGCCGCGTCCGGCGCGTATTACATCGAGTGGTACGAAGACCGCAAGCGGAAGCGCGAGCGCGCGGGCATCTACCCCGCGGAGGTGCTTGAAGCGCGCCGCCGGAAAGTTCTCGAACTCAAAGGCAGAGCCGCCGAGCAAGGCCGCGCCATCCGGCC
>DATGGJ010000553.1:0-7500 GCA_035308585.1 Terriglobales bacterium | reverse complement strand
CGATCTCTTCTTCACGGGCCAGGGCCGGGTCATACTTGGGCCAGGGCGCGTGCAGAAGGCCCTGGCGCTCGCCCAGCATCTCCCAGAGCTCGTGCGCCAGGTAAGGCGCAAAGGGAGCCATCAGCAGGACCAGGTCGCGCTGCACTTCCCCCATGAGCGCATCGGGGATGCCATTCCCCTTCTGCTCTTCGGTGGCGTAGAGCTGGTTGACCAACTCCATGATGGCGGCGATGGAGGTGTTGAAGTGCCACCGCCCCTGAAAGTCGGTGCTCACCCGCTTGATGGTCTGGTGCAGCTTGCGCTGCAAAGCGCGGGCCTGAGGGCTTAGCTGAGGCGCAACCAGTTGCGTCTCTAGCGATGGGCGTGGGATGTCGGCGCCGACAGGCTGGGCGACCGGGGCGTGGCGGCTGACAAAGCGGTACACGCGGCCCAGGAAGCGGTAAATTCCCTCCACACTCGCGTCCTGCCAGTCCAGGTCGCGGTCGGGAGGCGCGGCAAACAGGCTGTACATGCGGGCGCTGTCGGCCCCGTAACGGGCCACCATCTCGTCGGGCGTAACCACGTTGCCCAAACTCTTCGACATCTTGGCGCCGTCCTTAATGACCATGCCCTGGGTGAACAGGCGCACCACCGGTTCGTCATTTTTAATCATGCCCAGGTCGCGCATGAACTTGGTCCAGAAGCGCGAATAAATCAGGTGCAGGATGGCGTGCTCGACCCCTCCGATGTACTGGTCAATGGGAAACCAGTAGTTGGCCTCGCGGCTGCTGAAAGGCTCGCGGCCGTTGCGCGCGTCGGTGTAGCGGTAGAAATACCAGGACGAATCCACAAAAGTGTCCATGGTGTCGGTTTCGCGGCGCGCGGTTCCGCCGCATTTGGGGCAGGGCGCGTTGACGAACTCCGGCAACCGGCCCAGGGGCGAGCCGCCGGTAAGGGTGATTTCCACGTTTTCCGGCAGAAGGACCGGGAGATCTTGTTCCGGAACAGGGACAATGCCGCACTTTGCGCAATACAACATGGGAATAGGCGTGCCCCAGTAGCGCTGGCGCGAGATACCCCAATCCTTCAAGCGGTAGGTGACGGTGGCCTTGCCGAAGCCATGCTCCTCGGCGTATTGCGCCATTTTTGTGAGGGCCTCGCCGCAGGAGAGCCCGTTGAACGGCCCGGAATTGATGAGCAGGCTGTCAGTGGCGGTAAAGGGCAGCACCGGCTCTTCCGGTTCGCCGGCCGCGGGCGGCTCCTCCTCGCGTCGCGGCAAGATGACCACGCGAATATCCAGCCCATATTTTTTGGCGAACTCGTAATCGCGCTCATCGTGAGCGGGCACCGACATGATGGCGCCGGTGCCGTACTCCATCAGGATGTAGTTGGCCACCCAGATAGGCAGGCGCTCGCCGTTGAAGGGATTGAGCGCGATGCGCCCGGTATCAATGCCGTGCTTCTCGATGGCGCCGACGTCGCCCACTTCCCTGGCTTTGCGCTGTTCGGCAAGCAACTCTTCAACCTGAGCGCCGAGTTCGGGATTCCGGGCGATGAAATCGCTAACCAGCGGATGCTCGGGCGCAAGCTGGATGGAGGTGGCGCCAAAGATGGTGTCAACGCGGGTGGTGAAGACGGTAATCTTCCCGCCCGCAGGACCGGCGGGGCCTTCCAGCGTGAAGTCCACCATGGCGCCTTCGCTGCGCCCAATCCAGTTGCGCTGCATGATGCGCACTTTTTCCGGCCAGTGCTCAAGCCGGTCGAGGTCGCGCAAGAGCTCTTCCGCGTAGTTGGTGATGCGCAGAAACCACTGCTCCAGCTCGCGCTGCTCCACCGGCGTATCCTCGTGGCGCCAGCAGCAGCCCTTGACGACCTGCTCGTTGGCCAGCACGGTGGCGCACTTCGGGCACCAGTTCACCTTGCTTTTCTTGCGGTAGGCGAGGCCACGCTCGTAGAGCTTCAGGAAGAACCACTGGTTCCAGCGGTAGTACTCGGGAAAGCAGGTGGTGACTTCGCGCTGCCAGTCGTAGGCGAAACCGAGGCGCTTCATCTGCGCCTTCATGTTGGAGATGTTGCGCAGGGTCCACTCGCGGGGCGGTGTGTTGTTCTGGATGGCGGCGTTCTCCGCCGGCAAACCGAACGAGTCCCAGCCCATGGGGTGAAGCACGTTGTAGCCGTTCATCCACATGAAGCGCGCGAGGGCGTCGCCGATGGCGTAATTGCGCACATGTCCCATGTGCAGCGCGCCGGAAGGATAGGGCAGCATCTCCAAGACGTAATACTTGGGCCGGGTGGAAGCGGCCTCGGCGCGATAGAGCGCGGGATCCTTTTGCCAGCGTTCGAACCATTTCTGCTCGATGCGCTGGGCGTCGTAGCGCTCATCGCGGGTATCCGGCTGGGTAGGGTTGTCGGGCATGATGTCTGGGCCGTGAACTAGGGTTGAATCCATAATTTTACACGGATTGCCGCCAGGTCCGGCGAGTGCTGTCTCCGGCTGTGAACCTCGCGGGCGGGGCGCCGGCGCCACAACTGCTCATTTTCGGGTGGCGGGCTCGGTCAGGAAAAATGCCTTTACGGCGATGTCGTTGGGCTGCATGCCGACGGGAACAATCGCCCAGAGAGCGCGATCGGCGCTGATTTTGGAGGTGGTGGCGAGGCGCTTCATGCGGATGACGGCCACGTCGTCCGACTGGGTGTCGAGCACCAGCAGGAAATCCTGATTGGAGGTAAGCGCCAAACCGTCAGGACGGTTCCCTACCCCGACCGCGCCCAGCACCTTGCCGGCATCAATGCTGTAAACCGCCACCGCGTCGGAACCGAAATTGCTCTCGTAGAGCAGCGAATTGTCGGCCGTCACCACCCCGCGCACGGGATGGGAACCGATGAGATAGCTGCCGCCGACCTCATTGGTGGTGGTTTCGATAATGGAAATGCTGTCGGAATCGAAGTTGCTCACCATCAGCTCGCCGCCATCGGGCTTCAGCTGCAGGTGAACGGGAGTCTTGCCCACATCGAGCAGGGCCAGGAGCTTGCCGTATTTCAGGTCAACCGCCGCCACCTGGTTGGAGCCGCTGCAGGAAACGAAGGCCTTGCTGGAGTCAGGCAGGATGGCAATGTCCTCCGGCTGGCGGCATATGGGAATGGTGGCGCGCACGGCCAGGCGGCGCGCGTCGAGCAGCGAAACGGTATTATCGCCGCGGTTGGAGACAACCACGATCTCGCCATCGGGCGAAACCTGCGCCAGGCCGGGCGCCGCGCCCACCCGGATGTTGGCCAGCACTCTGCGCGCCTGCAGGTCAATGACCGAGACATTGGCCGAGCCGGAATTGGCTACGTAGGCGCGCTGGCCGTCTTCAGAAACGCTGATGAAGTAGGGGGCGCGGTGCACGCCGATGGTGGCCACCACCACATTGCGTTCGGCGTCAATCACGCTGATGTTGTTGGACTCGGTGTTGACCACATAAATTTCATTTTTCTTACTGTTCGCGGTCACGCCCGTGGGATTGCTTCCCACGCGCAGGCTCCTGATCACGTTGAAGCGAGGATAGGGCCGGGGCGTAAGGTCGAGCACACTGACGGTGTTGCTCTTGCCGTTGGTGACGTAGGCGTATTCTCGGTAGCCGGGAGCGTAATGCGGCAGATCGGGGGTGCGGAAATACCACACCAGGACCGCTACTCCGGCCACGAGCACGCAGAGGATAAGCAGCTTTTTCAAGGCCGGGCGGCGGCGGGCACCGTGTTCTGGCTGGGGGAGACGGCCGGCTCGGGTACGTAGCGCTCGACCACGGCGGCGATTTGCCGGATCTGTTTCATCAGCTCGTCGAACTGGTCAGGGTAGATGGACTGGATGCCGTCAGAGAGGGCGCGGTCGGGATTGTTATGCACCTCGACCATCAGGCCATCGGCGCCCACCGCCACGGCGGCGCGGGAGAGCGGCGTGACCTTATTGCGCTTGCCGGTGCCATGGCTGGGGTCCACCAGGATGGGCAGGTGGCTGAGGCGCTGCACCGCCGGAATCAGGCTCAGGTCCAGGGTGTTGCGGGTGTGGTCGGCGAAGGTGCGCACGCCGCGCTCGCACAGGATCACCTGGTAGTTGCCTTCGCTCATGATGTATTCCGCGGCCATGAGGAACTCTTCCAGCGTGGCCGACATGCCGCGCTTGAGCAGCACCGGCTTGCGGGCCCGCCCGGCGCGCTTGAGCAGGGAAAAATTCTGCATGTTGCGTGCGCCGATCTGGATGACGTCGGCGTAACGCTCCACCAGTTCCAGAGACTCATGGTCTACCGCTTCGGTAACGATGCGCAGGCCGAAGCGCTCGCGAATGTTGGCCAGGATTTGCAGCCCCTCTTCGCCCATCCCCTGGAAGGAATAGGGCGATGTCCGGGGCTTATAAGCGCCGCCGCGGAAGAATTGCGCGCCGGCGGCATGCACGCGCTCGGCGATGGCGAAGGCTTGCTCCCGGTTCTCCACCGCGCAGGGCCCGGCGATGACCGCCAGGGTACGGCCGCCGATGGAGGCGTCTGTGCCGGGAAACGTTATAACCGTGTTTTCTTCTTTGATGTCGCGGCTGACCAGTTTGTAGGGCTTGCTGACCCGGATGACTTCCTGCACCCCCGGCATTTCTTCCAGAGTACCCGGCTCAACCTCGGTCTGGTTGCCGGTGATGCCGATGGCGGTGCGCTGCGCCCCGGGTATGGGGTGGGCGCGATAGCCCAGCGATTCGATCTTCCTGCACGCCGCCCGGATATCCTCCTCGGTGGCATGCGCCTTCATTACAACCAGCATGGATAACTCCCCTGCGACAAACGTTCAGTTTACTTTGCGGGAGGGTTGTTCGCAATCAGCACCCGGCCTTCTCATTTAGATGAAGTGCGTTTGCGCGCAAACCTGCTGTTACACTTTAGCTTTCTTACTGCCCATGGCCAGCTCGCTCGCCAAACACCAGGACATTCTCAAGCTGCCTGCGCCCAAAAAGCCCTGGCCGAAGATTTCGCGGCGGGTGGGCATTCATACCTCCATCGCGGGCGGTGTGGAGAACGCCGCGGAACGTGCCTGGCGCCTGGGCTGCACTGCGTTTCAGATTTTTTCTTCCAGCCCGCGGCAGTGGAAGCCGTACGAGCTGGGGAAAAAACAGTGCGCGGTGATGCGGCAGTTGCGAGAAAAGTATGATCTGAAGCCGCTGGTGATTCACGCCAACTACCTCATCAATCTGGCGGGCACGACGGCGCACTTTCACAGCCGCTCCATTGAGGCCTTTCGCGGAGAAGTGGAGCGGGCGCTCGCGCTCTGCGCCGAATACCTGGTGCTCCATCCGGGCTCCTATCGCGGCAGCAGCCGCGAGGAAGGCCTGGCACGGGCCGCGCAGGCCATCGCGGCGGCCACCCAGGGCTGCGATCTGGCCAAGGGCGGCCTGACTGTGCTGATTGAGAACACCGCCGGGGCCGAGTTTTCCCTGGGCGGCAACTTCGAGCAGGTGGCAGAGCTTGTGCAGCGGCTGCGCGGCATGATTCCTGTGGGCGCCTGCATTGATACCTGCCACGTGCACGTGGCAGGTTACGACATAGTGAGCGAAGAAGGCATGCAGCACACGCTGCGCTACCTGGAGCTGGCCATCGGGCTGAAAAACATCCCGGTGTGGCATTGCAACGACGCCAAGGCGGCCTTCGGCTCCAGGCTCGACCGCCACCAGCACATCGGCCAGGGCACCATCGGGCTGGAACCGTTTCGGCGGCTGTTGGGCGACCCGCGCCTGGCGCATGCCGCGTTTATTGCGGAAACGCCGATCGATGCGCCCGGAGACGACATGCGCAACGTGGCGGTGCTGCGGTCACTGGCGCCCACAAAATCATTCGCCACGGAGGCACGGAGACACAGATAGATTGAGGATTGAAGATTGACGATTTGAAAAGCAAAAGCCGGCGGGCGTTCAATCTACAATCGTCAATCGACAATCGTCAATTGGTCTACTGGGGCACGCCGTTAAATACCACGTTGGCCTTTAGCGTGACCGAGCCAATGGACTTTCCTCCGGCTTCGGCGGTGAAGGTCAGCGTCTGCCAGCTTCCCTTCTGCGACTGCGGCGCCACCAGGAACAGCGAGACCGGGCGCGACTCATGCGGCGCCAGGCTGTAAACCATGGGGCCGGGCGTCTGCGTCCATCCCGAGGGCAGCGCAGATTGCAGGCTTACCTGCTCGGCGCTACCGCTGGTGTTGCGCACGATGAGCGGCACCCAGAGGTGGAAATCGGAAGTTCCCATGGCGGTTTCCGGGGCCAGCAGGCTGGCCAGATGCTCCAGGTTGTGCTGCGGCCAGAAGTCGCGGTAGAAGGCCCACGGACCTCCCAGCTGCAATCCTTCTTCCCGTCCGGCCACCGCGTGGTGTCCCATCACCGGAACCCAGGGCACGCCCTCGGGCCTCACGTTTTCCATAATGTCGCCGGTGGGCGAGCCGCCAACCACCGACTTACCGAAAATGTAGCGCATGGGCCGGGCCAAATACTCCTTCACCGTGGCCTCGCTGAATTCCGGCCCAATCTGCGATTTGTCGTGCATCCACGCGTCATAGACCAGCTGCCCGTAGGACACGTGCTTGCTCGGCGAAACCTCGTCGGTGCGGTACTCCGGGCCTTTGCCTTTGACAAAGTCCTCGTGGCTGGCGTCAGTAAAGTAATAAATCTTCTGCGGCTGCCAGGGCTGAAGGCCCTCGCCGTAGTTGCTGATGTGCAAACGATCACGGGGCGCCTCCACCTGTTCGGGGAATGCCAGATCGTCGCCCGCCAGATCGAAGGCTTCGGTGGCCAGCACGCCCGCCGCCTGATGGTCATCGTGGTTCTCGCCGGCCACGTAGTCGGGGAGCCAGGTGAGGATCACCTCCGGACGGGTCAGGCGCACCAGGCGCACCATTTGTTCCAGCGAGCTGCCGTCGCCCCAGGCTTCGAGCGAATGCAGCACATCCTGGCCGGGGGTATCGGAGCCATTCAGGAACCACACGTTGTAAACGCCCAACGCGGCCTCGGCGCGGCGGCCCTCGATTTCGCGAATCGCGCCCAGCGAAGCGGCCTGCTCGTTACCCACATAATTGGAGCCGGAATTGCCGCGGGTGCAGAATATGACCGCGGCGCGTTTGCCCTGCTCCAGGGCGCGGGCCACGTAGGGCGCGGCCGCCATGTCGTCATCGGGATGGGCCACCACCACCAGGATATCGGCCTTGTAGCGCGGGTCGGGCGCGGGATAGGGCGGCGCTGGCGCCAACTGCGCCCAGGCGGAGAAGGAAAGCACTAAGAGGGCAAAAAGGCAGCGAGATGTGAATGTCTTCATCGGGTGAGGTGATCCTCGCGTGAATTTGTAATTAAGTAATTTGTAATTGGCAATTTAAAAATCGTCGACGCATTCGCACTGCAACAAATTGCAAATTACCAAATTGCAAATCCCGCGCCGGTACTCCCCCGGCAAGCGCAGGCACGCGCTGACTCGCGGCTCCCGGCTGCTGGCTCCTGCTATTGCGGCATGTGCTGCGTGTCCA
>DATGGJ010000552.1:0-2361 GCA_035308585.1 Terriglobales bacterium | reverse complement strand
GTGTTTGTCCTGTTCCTTGTCCTTTCAGCTTCACTTGTACCCTTGCGCGCCCAATCGCAGCGCTGGCCGGAAGCTAAGGCTGAAGCCTGGTACCAGCAGCAGCCCTGGCTGGTGGGAAGCAATTTCACGCCTGCGGATGCCATCAACCAGCTGGAAATGTGGCAGGCCGCCAGCTTTGACCCTCAGGAGATAGACAAAGAACTGGCATGGGCTGAGGGTCTGGGCATGAACACCATGCGCGTGTTCCTGCACGACCTGCTCTGGCAGCAGGATGCGGCAGGATTCAAGCAAAGGATTAACAGTTTTCTGGAAATTGCCGCCCGCCATCATATTCGGCCCGTTTTTGTTCTCTTCGATTCCTGCTGGGATCCCGATCCGAAGCTGGGGCCGCAACATCCGCCCATTCCCGGAGTGCATAACTCAGGCTGGGTGCAGAGTCCGGGGGCGGCCGCGCTGCAGGATCCGTCGCAATATCCGCGCCTGCAGGCCTACGTGCAGGGAGTGATCGGCGCGTTCGCCAATGACTCGCGGGTTCTGGCCTGGGATCTATGGAATGAGCCCGACAACACCAACGGCGGCTCTTACTCGCGCCTGGAGCCGAAGAACAAAGTTGCCCTCGTGCTTGCGCTCCTGCCCCAGGTTTATGTGTGGGCGCGCGCCGCTCACCCCTCCCAGCCGCTCACCAGCGGCGTCTGGAATGGAGACTGGTCGGAAGACGACAGACTAAGTCCCATGGAACGCATTCAATTACAAGAATCTGACATCCTTTCCTTTCACAACTACTCCTGGCCGGAAAGCTTTCAGAAACATGTGCTCTGGTTGCAGCGCTATCATCGTCCCATCATCTGCACCGAATTCATGGCCCGTCCCATGGGCAGCACCTTTGACACAATCCTCCCCCTCGCTAAGAAGGACCACGTGGGCGCTATCAATTGGGGGCTGGTGGCGGGCAAGACGCAAACCTACCTGCCGTGGGATTCCTGGCAGCGGCCCTACGTGCTCGAGCAACCTCCCGTGTGGTTCCACGAGGTGTTTCACCTCGATGGCACCCCCTATCGCGAAGAGGAAGCCCGCATCATCCGCCAGCTGACAGGAAAGGCCTCTCCGGGCGGCGGGAAATGATGCCGCGGTGCGGCTCTACTGGGTGGAGAACTTGTAGGTCGTAGTGGAGCGGAACCAGCGCCCCGCCTTCAGTTCGGTGGAAGGAAATTTGGGCTGGTTGGGCGAATCGGGAAAATGTTGCGTCTCCAGGGCAAAGCCGGAGCGAAGCGGATACTTCACCCCGCCCTTGCCCGCCACCGTGCCGTCGAGGAAATTGCCGCTGTAGAACTGGATACCCGGCTGCGTTGTCCACACTTCCAGCACGCGTCCTGAGCCCGGGTCGTAAGCGCGTGCGGCCAGCACCGCCTTGCGCATGGGATTGCCATCCAGCACGAAGTTGTGGTCGTAGCCGTGCGCCAGCTTTATTTGCTCGTAGGCGGAACTGATGCGGGCGCCGATGGCGGTCTGCTCGGTGAAATCGAGGGGCGTGCCCTTCACGCCGGCGATCTGTCCCGTGGGAATCAGGTTGCGATTGATGGGAGTGAAACGGCTGGCGTGCAACGTCAGTTCCTGGCCCAGAATGTTGCCATGTCCCTGTCCGGCCAGATTGAAGTAGGAGTGGTTGGTCAGGTTGACGACGGTATCCTTGTCGCTGGTGGCGGCGTACTCAATTTTCAGGCTATTGTCATCGGCCAAAGTGAAGCGCACTTCCACTGACATATTCCCCGGGAAGCCCTGGTCGCCATCCTTGCTCAAGTAACTCATCTGCACCGCCGCGGCCTCCGGAGTGGAAACATCCTTAGCCTTCCACAGCCGCTTGTTGAAGCCGCTGGGGCCGCTGTGCAGGGTGTTGTCGCCGTCGTTCTTGGGCAGCGTGTAAATGCGGCCGTGGAGTTTGAACTGGCCATGAGCAATGCGGTTGGCATAACGGCCGATGGTGGCGCCGAAGTAGGGCTTGTTGACGGTATAGCCCTCCAGGTTGTCGTAGCCCAGCGCCACGTCCTCAAATTTGCCGTGCCGGTCGGGCACATTCATGCGCACAATCGTGGCGCCGTAGTTGGTGATGGCAACTTCCATGCCGTTTTTGTTGCGCAGGATATAGAGGTCAGCCGGCTGTCCCTCCGGCGTCTTGCCAAACGATTCCTTATGCATTCTGGTGTTGCCACCCGCACCGTGCTGTGCGAACACCATGGGCAGACAAAGCGCCAAAGGAAAAACCAGCAGCTGGCAATAAATGGCGATGCGGTGCACGTAGCCTCCTCAGCTGGTAAAGCGGCGGAGTGAAACTGGGTGTTGCTGCGAACTAGGAACGGTACTGCC
>DATGGJ010000551.1:0-4116 GCA_035308585.1 Terriglobales bacterium | reverse complement strand
GTCAGGGTGCGCAGCACCTGCGCCGTCTGCTCCTTCAGGTTGACGTTGATGACCGCATCCGAAGGCGAAACCACGGCCCGGTCCTCGATGAAGTCGCCCAGATGCGAATCTTCCTCTTCGCCGATAGGCGTCTCCAGGGAGATGGGCTCCTGCGCGATCTTGAGCACCTTGCGCACCTTGGCCACGGGAATGTCCATGCGCTTGGCGATTTCTTCCGACGTAGGCTCGCGCCCCAGTTCCTGCACCAGCTGCCGCGAGGTGCGGATCAGCTTGTTGATGGTCTCGATCATGTGCACCGGAATGCGGATGGTGCGGGCCTGGTCGGCAATGGCGCGGGTAATGGCCTGCCGGATCCACCACGTGGCGTAGGTCGAGAACTTGTAGCCGCGGCGGTACTCGAATTTGTCCACCGCCTTCATCAGGCCGATGTTGCCTTCCTGAATCAGGTCGAGGAACTGCAGACCACGGTTGGTGTACTTCTTGGCAATGGAAACCACCAGGCGCAGGTTGGCTTCGATGAGCTCGCGCTTGGCCTGGTCGGCGTCAATGTCGCCCTGGATGATTTCCCGCTGGGTACGCTTCAGTTCCTGGTAGCTGACGCCGGACTCGCCTTCCAGCTTCTCCATGTCGGAGCGCAGCTGGCGAGACTGGCGGCGGTATTCCTTCTTCTGGTCGTCGTTGCGGGTGGCGTCCGCCTTCTTTTCCAGGTTGTTGACCTGGCGCTCCAGGGAGCGCAACGAATCCACCGTCTTATTCACCCGGTCAATCAGGCGCTTGCGCTCGATATTGGTGACGCCCAGGTTGCGCATGGCGCGCGACATGCGCACCACTTCCCGCGCCAGGTGCCAGCGATAACGGCGGTAATCCTTGGGCCGCTTCTTGCTGTTGATGGCCTGGAACTTTTCCAGCAGCTGATTGACTTTCTTGTAGTGCTTGGCCACCTCGTCAATGCGGCCCACCATGTCCTTGAGGCGGTTCTCCAGGACTTCGTCGGTGATCTCTTCCTCGTCGAAGGTGACGATTTCCTTGATGGAGCGCACGCCGCGGCGAAGGTCGTCGCCCAGGGCGAGGATTTCCCGGATCACGATGGGAGAGCGGGAAAGCGCCTTGAGCACGCGGTTCTGGCCGCGCTCGATGCGCTTGGCAATTTCCACTTCGCCTTCGCGGGTGAGCAGCGGAACGGTGCCCATTTCGCGCAGGTACATGCGCACCGGGTCGTTGGTTTTTTCCAGCGCCCCCGGAGTCAGGTCGAGCTCGACGTCCTCGCCCACCTCCATGTCGTCGGTCTTGTCCAGGCCGGCGGACGGCATTTTGGCGGGTCCCTCGAGAACATCAATGCCCTGCGTGCCGATGGTGGTCAGCAGGTCATCCAGGTCCTCAGGCGAGTGGACATCGTGAGGAATCAGGTCGTTCACCTCACTGTAAGTGAGGTAACCCTTTTCCTTGCCCACATCAATCAGCTTTTTGATATCGTCAAACTTGTCTTCAAGAGCCAAAACGGTCTACCCCTCTGGCGACGCCCGGCACGGGAGCGGACGGCGCAGCTTCCTTTCGAGGTGGGATATTTGCACTGCGGGTTTAGCGCCGGCAGAAACCTTCGAAGTTTAGCACAGTCGCCATCCAACAACAACGGCGGCTGCACCACCCTTCATCCTCGAATTTAGGGAAGCTAATAAACTCAATATGTTAGATGACGCAAACAGCTGTTCGGTTTCTGCGCGACGGGGATAAAAACCCGCTTTTACCGAACCGGGAACTCTCGATTCCGCAAGCGTTTACCGACATGGTAATGGCCGCGCTGCTCTCTTCTGGCGCCGCGAGCGGGGGCGGGGACTGCGGAACCCGTCCGAGTCGAGGGACCTGGCATTTCCTACTCCCTTCCCGCCACCCCGGCCAGGGAGCGATCCAACTCCATCTTCTCGCGCAGAAGCTGCCCCAGGACCGCCGAATCCTGGCGCCGCTCCGCTTCCGCGATCTGTACCTGGATTTGACGCTGTCGGCGCTGCAAATGTCGCCGCCGCAAAGCCTCAATAGCTTCTTCCAGGAGCTCCGGGGTAAGTTCCTCGTCCTCCTGCATGAGGGTGGCGGCCAGCCGGCGCTGGTCGGCTTCTGGCAGGGGGAGGGAGAGGGGGTCGGCGCCGGTTTCGGCCAGATCGGCCTGAAGCAGCGCCTCCAGCAGGCCTTCCGTGGCTAAGCCGTGGTGCAGACGCTCGCTGCTGAGGGCAAACTGGGCCTGGCGGGCGGGGTCGAATTCCTCGTCTACCCCGTCGCGGGCGGATATGCGGCCCTCCTCTCCCTGAAGCTGGCCGGCCGAGGCCAGGGCGCGGATCAAGATGCGTTCCGCCTGGGTGACCTGGGCCTCCGCTGGGGCCTTGAGCTGGGCCGCCGAGCGCTTTGTAGCGGCATGGCGCAGCTCCTGGCTGAGCACGGTAGAGTCAATGCCCAGTTTCTGGGCAATTTCCCGCGCCAGTTCGTCGCGAACAATGCGGCTGGGAACCCGCTGCACATGAGGAAGCAGGAAGTTTACCGCCTTCACCTTGCCTTCCGGGCTGCGCACGGGAAAATGGGTGCGGGCGCGCTCAATCAGGTAATCAAAGTAGTTCTGCGCGTTCTTGAGCGCCTGGGCGTAGGCTTCCCTGCCCTTGCGGCGGATAAACAGGTCAGGATCGAAGCCCGCCTCCAAGGTCAGCACTTTGAGGTGGAACTCCTCGGAAACCAGCAAGCCGAGGGTGCGCTCGGTGGCATTGCCGCCGGCGGTGTCGGGGTCGAAATTCACCACCACGTTCTTGCTGAAGCGGCCCAGCAGCTTGGCGTGCAACTCGGTAAACGCGGTGCCGGAACTAGCGACCACGTTGTGGAAGCCCGCCACAAATACAGAAATACAATCCATCTGCCCTTCCACCAGGATGGCGTAATCCAGCTTGCGAATGGCCTCTTTGGCCAGATCCAGATTGAAGAGCACGCGCGACTTGGAGTAAATGGCCGTTTCGGGCGAATTCAGGTACTTGGGCCCGGCTTTTTCGTCGGTGGAAAGGGTACGGCCGGTGAAGGCGATCACCCGCCCAGACTCGTTGGCGATGGGGAACATGATGCGATTGCGGAATTTGGAGTAGAGAACCTGTGTGGGGACAGCCGCCCTCGGCTGTCCGGCCGCGCTCGGCGCGGCTTCGTCTTTCCACGAAAACAGTCCACTGGCCCTCATCGCCTCTTGGTCGAACTGCCCCCCTAGAACGTCCCGCAGGATGAACCCTCTTTCCGGGGCAAAGCCGATGCGAAAACGCGCAATCATCTCCTGGTCGAGGCCGCGGCCGGCCAGGTATTCGCGGGCGTGAGCCGCTTCCGGGCGGCGCAACTGCTCGCGGAAAAAGTCGGTGGCGCGCTCGTGCATCTCCAGCAGCGTGCCGCGCAGCCTGGCTTCTTCGGCTTCGGCGGGGCTGTTGTAGGAAATCTTAGGCAGGGGAATGCCCACCTTCTGCGCCACCGCACGCACCGCTTCCGGGAAGGTGATGTTCTCGATCTTCTGCACGAAGCTGAATACGTCGCCGGAGGCTCCGCAGCCAAAGCAGTGGTAGAACTGCCGGGTGGCATGGACCGAGAACGAGGGCGTCTTTTCCTGGTGGAAGGGGCAGAGACCGGCATAGTTCTGCGCCCCGGCCTTCTTCAGTTTGACGTAGTCGCCCACGATACGGACGATGTCCGACTGCTGCTTGACCGTGTATGCGAAATCGCCGGGGTTGGCCATGGTACCTGGAAAGAATCGCGCAATTCACGCCAGAGGAGCAACCACACTCTGCAACTGCTTTGTGGATAAGCTGTTAGAGCTGAAATTATCCTGTGGAGGAGGGCGGAAATCAAGGGCTTATTCGCTTATTTTTCGCCACGCCCATTCGTCATGCTGAGCGCAGCGTTTCGAAGGACCCCTGCGGTTGTGCGACACTAGAGTTTTACGCAAGGAAGGCCTCTCCTTACACCGTTTGAGATGACGATGCCGGGGGCGGAATTCCCTGAAGCAGTCGCCTCAACTGGAGCAGACGCGAGGTCCTTCCACTCGGATGCGCTTTTGTATGGCGCATCCTCGGTCAGGATGACAAGTTTGGAGGGCTGTGGCTCATGGGA
>DATGGJ010000550.1:0-7807 GCA_035308585.1 Terriglobales bacterium | reverse complement strand
CGCGTGGGCGCGGGCGGAACGGCGCTGGGCTGCCAGGCCTGCCACTCCACCGAAAGCTGGTCCGACCTGCAGAAGTTCGATCACACTTCCACCAAATTCCCCCTGCTGGGAGCCCATCGGGCGGTGGCCTGCATGGACTGCCACAAGCCGCCGAACCTGGAAACCCGGCTGCGCAACGTGGACTTCCGGGCTGCGCCCACGCGCTGCGAGCGGTGCCACCAGGACATTCACGGCGGGCAGTTCGCCAAGGCAGGCCAGGCGACCGCCTGCGCCAGTTGCCACGACAGTGGGCGTTGGAAGCCCGCGCTGTTCGACCACGAAACCCGCACCACGTTCCCGCTGAAGGGCGCGCATCGCAATGTGCGCTGTGAGGCGTGCCACAAAAAGATCCAGTTGGTTGCCGGCAAGCAGGTGCTGTTCTATAAGCCGACGCCAACGGCCTGCGTGGATTGCCACGGACCCACGGGCAAGCCGGCGGCAAGTTTGGGAAAGATTGGAGCCATGCGACCCGCCTGGGTAGGGCTGCGACCCAGGATGGCAATGTAGTTGCTCGATTGAAAACGGGAGTCGGTAGCCAAAAGTCGGGAGTGAGCGTAAATCGCCGACACTGAGAACTGAGAACGGCTGATGCGACCGTTGCGCGTAATCGTGATTGACGACGAGCCCAGTACCTGCGCCTTCCTGCAGGCCGCTTTTACCGCGGAAGGGCACCAATGCCACACCTTTGTTCGTCCCGAAGACGCGGAGCGGCACTTGGCCAATGCGGAGGCTGATCTGGCCATGGTGGACGTCTATCTGGGCGCGGTGAACGGCATTGACCTGCTGAGCCGCCTGCGCGAGCTCAAACCCGAACTGTATCCCGTGATTATGACGGCGCACGTGAGCGTGGAAACGGCTGCGCGCTCGGTGGCGGAAGGCGCGGTGGATTACGTGAGCAAGCCGCTCACCATCGAGCAGCTTCGCTCCATCTGCCAGCGCGCCCGGGGTTTCCGCGCGCAGAAGGCTGAACCCCTGGAGGAAGTTGCCGCCCCGGTACACGATTCGGCCATCATCGGCAGCAGCGCCAAGATGCTGGCTATCTACAACGCCATCGGGCGGGTGGCGGCCAGCAACGTAAACGTGCTCATCACCGGCGCCAGCGGCACGGGCAAGGAACTGGTGGCGCGCGCCATCCATCAGCACTCCAAACGCGCGCAGCAGCCCTTTACCCCGGTGAACTGCGGTTCCTTTACCGAAACCATTCTGGAAAGCGAGTTATTTGGCCACGAAAAGGGCGCCTTCACCGGGGCCAATGCTACCCACAAGGGCCTGGTGGAGGCGAGCGATGGCGGCACCTTGTTCCTGGATGAAGTGACGGAAACGACGCTCAGTTTTCAGGTAAAGCTTTTGCGCGTCATCCAGGAGCAGCAGGTGCGGCGCGTGGGCTCGAACAAATACGTTCCCGTAGACGTGCGCATTGTGGCCGCCTCCAATCGCGATGTGCCGGAACTGATCCGGCAGGGGCAATTCCGCGAGGACCTTTACTACCGGCTGGCGGTGGTGCAGATCGCCATTCCCTCGCTGGAGGAGCGGCGGGAAGACATTCCGCTGCTGGTGCGGCACTTTCTGCAGCAATTCAACGCGAAAAACGAACGCGAGGTCAGCATAGAACCGGAGGCGGTGCGCCGGCTGCAGGAGATGAACTGGCCGGGCAACGTGCGCGAACTGGAGAACACAGTGAACCGGCTGGCCATCTTCGCGCCCACCCAGCAGATCAGCCGCGCCGATGTGGAAACGGAAGCCCGGCGGGCGCAGGAAAATCGGCATCCGGAAACGGCGGCCGCGGCGGCGCCCGACCGCCTGGTGGAGCTGGAACGCGAGCACATTGTGCGCATTTTGAAGCTGACCCACGGCAACAAGTCGGAGGCGGCGCGGCGCCTGGGGATCGAGCGCAAGACCCTGTACAAAAAGGCCTTGCGCCTGGGCATTGACCTGCAATCACTGGACAAAAAATGAAGCCCGAGCGGCCAGGGCGGCGCGGTTGGCGGCGGAATGTGGGGCTGTCGCTGGTGCTGTTTTTTCTGGTGCTGGCGCTTTCGGCGATTCCCGGAATCCGCGATTCCCAGGTGCGGCTCACCGACAGCTATTTTCGCCTGGCCCCAGCGCCGCGGCAACGGTCGCCCGTGATTGTGGTCCTGATTGACGATCAGAGTCTGCAGAAATACGGGCGCTGGCCCTGGTCGCGTACCCTGCTGGCGCGGCTGACCAGCAACTTGTCGCAGGCGGGAGCGCAGGTAATCGGGCTCGACATCCTGCTTTCCGAGCCGCAATCGCAGGCCGCGGATGCGGCGCTGGCGGCGGCGCTAAAGGCCAGCGGGCGAGTGGTGCTCGCGGACAAAATCGGGAGTTATCCGGACGGGCCGCGTTGGGTGGAGCCGCTGCCCGCCTTTGCCCAGGCGGCGGCGGTCGGGCATGGCCAGGCGGCCTTGGACGGGGACGGTGTTTGCCGCCGTTTTCCACCCCGCGAACTGGCGCTGGACGGCTCGCGCTGGGCCTTTGCCGTGGAAGTAGCGCGCCAGGTGGCTCCCCGGCGCACAGCCGGGTTTCTGGCCGCTTACGGCGTCCCCAGCACGGACCAGGGTTCGGTGCTGGTGGCCAAACCCATCCTGGCGCCGATTGCCTTCCGGGATGATGGGTTTGAAACCATCTCCGCCGCCACCTTCCTGCAGGGCGGGGAAACGGCGGTGGTGCGCGGACGCCCGGTGCTGGTTGGCTTCGGCACGACGGAATTGGGCGACCGCATCTCCACTCCGCTCACCGGGGTTTCGCCCTCGCCGGGTGTGATGGTCCACGCCCAAATTTTGGACAGCATTCTTAGCGGGCGCATGCTGCGGCCCCTTCCCCTTTGGCTCACGCTGCTGGTTCTGCTGCTCACCTGCTGGGTGGTGGTAGGTCTTTTCCGGCGCCGGAGGGGATGGGCATCAGCAGCATGGTTTTTATTGCTGGCTGCCGGAGCTTACGCTGCGGGGCTGCTGGTGTTTATCTGGGGCTTGCGTATTCTGCCCGCCGGCCAATTGCTGCTCACCGTGTTGCTGGGGCCGGCGGCTGTGTACAGCGTGGATTTTGTGCTGGTGGAGCGCAGCCTTATGCAGCAACTGGGAGACTTGCGGCGTTGGTTGGCGGCGCGCGCCAAGAGCGCGCCCCCACACGATGCCGATGATCTTTCCTGGAAGCTCGACCTGCTGCGCCGCCTGCAGGCGGAACTGGGCTCGCTCTACGAGCTTCACCAGACCCTGCTGGAGACCACGCAGGACCTGGTCGCCATTTTCGATGAGCACGGCCGGCTGCTGCTGCACAACCGGGCTTTTGCCGCCGGCCTGGGCGAGGCGGTCCGGCCGGAACTGAAACTGGAGGAGGTGCGCGCCCGTCTGCTGCCCAAAGACGACGCGCCCCTCTCGCCGAAAGGGTCGGGAGTGGAAGGCGAGGCCTACCTGGGCGGCGAACTTTACCTGGTGCGCATTGTGCCTTTGCCTGCTACCACCCTTTCGCCCGGCGGAGGCACGGTGGTGGAACTGGCCAGCCTGCGCACGCGGGTGGAGCGCGACCGGGCGCGCTCCGAGGCGCTGGGATTCATTACTCACGAGCTGCGTACGCCGCTGGTTTCCATCCAGGGTTTTGCCGACCTCATGATGCAGTATCCCGGCTCGCCTTCCTGCGCGCAGGCGCCGGAAACCATCTTCCGCGAGTCGAAGCGGCTGCTGGCGCTGATCAACAGCTACCTGGACGTGCTGCGGCTGGACGCGGGCGCTCGCCCCATCCATTGCGAAACGGTGAAGCTGGAGGAGGCGGTGCGGCAGGCGTTCGACATCCTGCAGCCGCAGGCCGCGGCGGCCGGCGCGCGTCTGATATTTGAAAGCGGCGAATCCTACGAGATCACGGGAGATGCCACCCTGATCGGCGGGGCGGTGCTGAATCTGGTGAGCAACGCGATCAAATACGGGAAGGCCGGCACCGAGGTGATGGTGCAATGCCAGCGGCAGGGCGATGAAATGGTTTTGACGGTGCGCAATCAGGGCGAGCCCGTACCGCCCGAGGAACTGCCGCGGCTGTTTGATACCTACTATCGCGGTTCAGCGGCGCCCGCCGGCGCGCCCGGGTGGGGATTGGGCTTGGCATTTGTGAAGCGCATTGCGGAAAAGCACGGCGGCTCGGTACGGGTGGAGAGCCAGACCGGAGGAACCGCCTTCGAAATCCGCCTGCCCGCGCGGACGGAGGTAGCGGTGGCGAAAGGCACGGTATGAAAGGAATCGCTATTCAGCTGGGGATGGCCATCGCTCTCGTGCTTCCCTTGGCGGCGCAACAGAAAGCGGAACAGCCGCCCATCACGCTGCCCACCGGATCGGCGCTGGTGTTGGAGGTGAAGGGTAAGGCTTCCGTGACTCCCTCCCAAGGGGCCTCCGCCCAGGCGCAACGCGGGATGGTGTTGTCGGCGGAAACCAGCGTAGAGACGGACAAGGGGAGCCTGATCCTGCTGCTCGCCGACGGCTCCCAGGTGCTGGTGAAGTCAAAAACCCATGTGGTGCTCAAGTCACCGGACAACGGCGAGGGTCATTTGCTGCAAATGTTCCTGGGCGAAATCCTGGCAGTCATCAAAAAGCGTCTGGGGGAAACGCCGCCTTTCCGCATGGGGACGCCCAGCGCGGTTATCACCGTGCGCGGGACCCGCTTCTCTGTGCGGGTGGACAAGAAGGGCCGGACCACAGTGCAGGTCTTCGAAGGCATTGTGGAAGTGGAAGGTTTGGGCGAGAAGCCGCGAGCGGTGTTAGTGGAGCCCGGCTACCAGACCGAGGTTGACCCGGGCAAGCAGCCGCAGTTGCCGCAACAAATCAATCAGCTGGGCATGACCGGGCCGGGAATTGGGCCGCAGGGTCCGGGGGCAGGACCGCCGGCCGGGGGCCAGCGCCCGGGCACCGGACAGCAACAGCCTTCAGGGGAGAAGCCCGAAGGGCCGGATGACTGATCTGATTTGGCCGCCAGCCTTCGGCTTTCGGGTGGCGTGTGCTGGGTGGGGCGGTTTGGACCCCAAGGTGGGTCCAAAAAACACAGTTTGCCGACTGGCAGATGGGCCAAGGCGAACTGCCCGCTTAGAACAGGCTGATTCCGCTACATGCGATGTTGCAAAGTTCAACAGAAGCCGGCCACTTGCATGTGGCTGAAAGAAATACCTCGGCAAATGTATCGTATGTCCTTCGCACGAATTCGGTGGTCAACACCGTCGTCCGAACGAACATAGCCGTAATTCGTCTTTCGTAATTTCCCCGACATTCCGTTTTCCAGCTACTCTCGGTGGCCAACCGATTGCAACAGCTATGACTAACTGAATTTCGTGTGGCACCAAACAAACAAGTGAGATGCCTTGGGCTCGACACTGCTGGTAAACGTGGTTGTCTGGTTTTTGCTGAGCGCCGCGGGAGCGCCGCAGCCGCAAGCGGCGCCGGCAAATAGCCGTGCTTCGGCGCAGAGTCCAGCCAATGTGACCACGCGCAGCCCGCATGGCAATCTGAATCTCCCCTGCCAGAACTGCCACACTTTCACGGCCTGGAAGCCCATCCGCAACGTTCCGGAGTTTGACCACAACCAGACCAAGTTTCCCCTGCGCGGCATGCACAAAGGGGTCGGCTGCCGGCAGTGCCACAGCGATCTGGTGTTCAGCAACGCGAGCACAAAATGCGCCGACTGCCACGCCGATATCCATCGCCGGCAATTCGGCGCTACTTGCGAGAACTGCCACAGCGTGAAGGGCTGGCGTGTTTCCGTGCAGAACATCCAACAGCATTTCAACCGCTTTCCGCTGGTAGGGGCGCACGCGCTGCTGCAATGCGACAGCTGCCATAAGAGTGCGGCCGTCGGCCAGTTCCAGGGACTCTCCACCGACTGCCTCAGTTGTCACGCCGCCCAATTCCAGCAGGCCGCGAATCCCAACCACGCTGCCTCAGGTTTTCCCACTTCCTGCCAGGAGTGCCACAGCATGGACACCTGGTTCGGAGCGAAGTTTGATCACCTGCGCTTCACCGGCTTTGCCCTCACCGGCATGCATGCCACGCTGGACTGCACCGCCTGCCACGTAGGCGGCCGCTTCAAGGGCACGCCTGTAGACTGCTTGGGCTGCCACGCAAAAGATTGGGCCACCACCAGCAATCCCAATCACATCACCGCCGGATTTCCCACCAACTGCGCCACCTGCCACAACACCAGTTCGTGGATGAACGTGAATTTCAACCACGCCATGACCGGCTGGCCGCTGAGCGGCGCGCATGCCAAGGTGCCCTGCTCGCAGTGCCATGTAAACGGCCGTTACACGGCCATGCCGACCACGTGTTCTTCGTGCCACATGCCCGATTTTCAGAAGACGACCAACCCCAACCACGTCAGCGGCGGGTTTCCGACGGATTGCTCCATCTGCCACAGCACGATTTCCTGGGCTAACGCCACCTTCAACCACGCTCTGAGCGGTTTTCCGCTCACCGGCGCGCATGCCACGCTGCAGTGCCAGGCCTGCCATGTGGGCGGACAGTTCACGAACCTCAGTCCCCTGTGCGTGTCCTGTCACCTCAAGGATTTCCAGAACACCAACAATCCGAACCACACAGCCGCCGGGTTTCCGCAACAGTGCCAGGTATGCCACAACACGACGGCGTGGATTCCGGCCAGTTTCAATCACAACAGCACCGGTTTTCCGCTCACCGGCGCCCATGCCACCGTGCCCTGCGCCAGCTGTCACATCAATGGCCAATATGCGGGAACGCCTACGGACTGCTACTCCTGCCACCAGAGGGATTATCAGGGCACCACCGATCCCAACCACGTGGCAGCGGCTTTCCCCACTACCTGCGCCCTGTGCCACAACACGACTTCATGGGCTGGGGCCACCTTTAACCACACCTGGTTCCCGATTTATTCGGGGACCCACGCCGGGGTATGGACGACCTGCGCCACTTGCCACATCAATCCCTCCAATTACGCCGCCTTCTCCTGCATCAACTGTCACACGCATAGCCAGTCGAACACGGATCCCAACCACTCCGGGGTGCCCAACTACGTGTACAACGCCACGAGTTGTTACTCGTGCCATCCCTCGGGACAAGGTGGCAACTGACGTGCGACACAGGATTCCCAGAGGGAAAGAGCAGTGGGCGGGAGCGGCCGAGTTGCGTGTGTGGCCAGAATCCAAAGTGGAAAGCGGGGCGGCGGAGTGCGGGATCGAGTAAACAGATGCTGCCGCTTTCTGCTGTTGCTGCCTTTGCTGGCCGGCGCGACGAGACCGGCAAAAGCCGCGGACGCGCCCGCCGTCATCCAGCAGGTGGCGGTCGAACACCACGGCCCCCGGATCCAGGTGAAGATCAGGCTCAGCCGCCCGGTTGCTCCCCAGATGAGCACGGCCACGCGGCCGCAGCGCGTGCTGCTGGACCTTCCCAACACCAGTTCGAGCCCGCACCAGCACCATATCGCCGTGCTCAGGGAGGGTGTGGACGAGGTGCGCTACGGTCTGAATCAGTCGAACCCGCCGGTCACGCGGCTGGTGGTGGATCTGCAGCAGGCAGGGAAGTACGAAGTGACGGCCGCGGGCAATGAAATAGTTCTGACCATTACGCGCCAACCCGGCGGGCCGCCGGTTGCGTCCAGCCCGGCGCCGCAGCCGAGCCACAAACGCGCTGCTCCTCCGGCCGCGGCCAACGCTCCGTGGTTCGGCGCGTCGGGAAGACAGAGCAGCGCGGATTCCCAGGCCACAACTTCCAGCACTCCGCTGCCTGCCCCGCCGGCATCTCCG
>DATGGJ010000549.1:0-2685 GCA_035308585.1 Terriglobales bacterium | reverse complement strand
CCGCCCATGGGAATGTCCACAATGTGGCAGCCGGCCTTCTGCACCGCCTCGCGGAACTGACCCAAGTAGGCGGCGTCGGTGGAGGCGAAGTGCTCGCCCAGGGGCTCGATTTTGTTGACCTTGAATTCCTTCACCACCATGCCGGGAAATTCCAGCAAGGTCATGCCCGGCTTGCTGCGGTCGCGGTACGTGTTGCTGGGACTATCAATCCAGAAGCGGAACGGCCACGACGCTACTGAGATGCGCTCCCGTGGAGTGGTGGGAAAGGCCATGTGCGGGCCGCCAGGCGCGGCTTGCAACCTGCCGCCCAGAATTTTCAATCCCGGCGCTGCCGCGCACGCTGCCACGGCCATGCCCACCGAGCTTTTGATAAACCACCGTCGCGAAAGAGGGTTCATGAGGTTCTCCGGAACAGAGATGCTTGCGCGCAAGCAGTATTTCACAGCTGCGTCAGAAGCAGTAGCCAGGAACCAGCAGGAGTGCCTTCCTCGAATGGTGGACGCGTTCTTACTGAAATGCTGAGATGGATGGACCCGGTAGCAACCGCCGCACAAACGGATGAACCACGCCAAAAGCCCGCTCAGCATACCGGCGCAGCTCCACTGCATCTCATCCAGAGAATGGAGGCCAGCAAGACTCGCAATCCGCGCCCGTTGTCCGCCAAAGAAAAGGCCGCGCTGGCGCTGGCCATCACCTGGGTTGCGGGATTTGTGGATGCCGTCGGCTACCTCGTTCTCTCCCACATCTACACCGCCAACATGAGCGGCAACACCGTCAGCGTGGGGCTGCACCTTGCCCTCCTTGATTGGGGCCAGGTGGCGCGCAAAGGCTGGCCGGTGTTGATGTTCGTGGCCGGGTTGATGTTTTGCTCCCTGATTCACGAAAGCGGTAAGCGCGCCGGCGTGCTGGCTACCTCTTCCATCACCTTCGCGCTGGAAGCCGCCATGCTCGCCGCCTTCATCCCCCTTAGTGCGGCCAGCCTGCACGGCGGCCAGGTGCGGGTTCAGTCGGCATCGTTGTTTTATCTGATTGTTGCCCTGCCGGCACTGGCCATGGGATTGCAGAATGCCACCATCAGCCATGTAGGAGCTCTCTCCCTGCGCACCACTCACGTGACCGGTTCGCTTACCACGCTGGCGGAAGCGCTGGCGGTTTACCTTTTCTGGCTGTACGACCGCACCCGGGGGCGGTTTCGGCGGCGCATCGGGCTGGCGCTGCGGCTTACGCCCCGGCAAAAGTCCGCTCAGGCACTTGCCCTGATGACCGGCTCGTGGATAGCCTTCGTCACCGGCGCCGCCTGCGGCGCTTTCCTCAATGCGAAATGGCAGACCGCCTGCCTGCTCCCGCCCATCTGTCTGCTGCTCATCCTGGCCTTGGTGGATGTATTTCGTCCCATTGCCGCCGCGTGGGCCAAACACGTGGAATAGCTGCCCAAGCCAAGACCTGGAGATTAACGGCCCGCCCCCGAATCAGGTAATCTGTTTCGCGTCCTTATGCGCTTACACAACAAGGTAGCTCTCATTACCGGCGGCACCTCCGGCATTGGCGAGGCTGCCGCGCTCCTGTTCTCCCAGGAAGGCGCGCGCGTGGCCATCGCCGGCCGAAATCCGGAACGCGGCCACAGAGTGGTGAAGGCAATCGAGCGGGCGGGCGCCCAGGCCATCTTTCTGGAGTGCGACGTGCGCTCCGCCGAGCATTGCCGCCGCGCCGTGGAGCAAACCATAACCGCCTTCGGCCGCCTCGACGTGCTCTTCAACAATGCCGGCGTTTATTACCCGCACACCGCGCTGGATTGCACCGAGGAAGAATGGGACCTGCAGATTGACATCAACCTGAAGGGCACCTTTTTGATGTCGAAGTACGCCCTGCCGCCGATGATCGCGCAGGGCGGCGGCGTCATCATCAATAACAGTTCCGGCTGGGGCCTGGTGGGCGGGGACGCGGCGGTGGCTTACTGCGCCTCCAAAGGCGGCGTGGTGCTGCTGACCAAGGCCATGGCCATTGACCACGGGCGGCAGGGCATTCGCATCAACTGCATCTGCCCCGGCGACGTGGATACGCCCATGCTTCCTGAAGACGCCCGCATGCGTGGTCTGAAGTGGCAGGATTACCTGGCCGGCGCCGCCAACCGTCCCATGGGCCGCATCGGCACGCCTGAGGAGATTGCCAAAGCCGTGCTCTTCCTGGCCAGCGACGATTCTTCCTTCATGACCGGCGCCGCCCTGGTGGTGGACGGCGGCGGCACCGCGGATTAAGTGGTTGGACACTCCACAAACGCAAGGTCCTTCGACTCGCAGGCCGCGTCGCAAGCTTACCGGCCTGCTCGCTCAGGATGACATTGGAAGGAAAGTGATCTGGAAAACCATCCGCGTTCATCCGCGTCAATCCGTGGCGAAGAAGGAAGAAGTAAGTATGGGCAAGAGCCCATGATCTCAACCCGGTGGTATTATTCCCGGTCCCGCACAGGAGGCACGCATGCGCGTTGTCACCATACTCGCAGTTTGCTTCAGCCTGGCAGGCTCGGCCTTCGGCCAGAAGCTGGCACCGCCGGTGAATCCGGCTCAGATCACGGTTATCCGTGCCGGTACTTTGATTGACCCGCGTTCCGATTCGCCCCTGCACAACCAGGTCATCGTCATTCGCGGCGACAAGGTGGAGAGCGTGGGCCCGGCGGGCGCCCGCATC
>DATGGJ010000548.1:0-2246 GCA_035308585.1 Terriglobales bacterium | reverse complement strand
TTCGGCTGCAGATCAGGATGGGTATAGTCAATGCCGGTGTCCACCACCGCAACCACATGATCTGCGCTGCCGGTGGATAGTTCCCAGGCCTGGTACACGCCAATGTCGGCGCCGGGAGTGCCGGCGGGAAAGCCGAATGACTGACCGGTATTGTGCAAGCCCCAGAGTTCGGAAAAGCGAGGGTCATTGGGTTGCTGAACCGCCTCGACCGCGAAGTTGGGTTCGGCGTACAGAACGTCGCCGCGAAGGGAAAATTCGTGGACCAGGCTCTCGGTGCTTTTGGAACGCGAGTGGAAACGGTACAGGCGGTGAACTCCGCCCAGGCGGTGACTGCGATCCAGATCGTGGGCCAGAGCCAGCCCGCGTAACTTCTCCGTGCTTACTTCGCGGAATTTAACCAGGACCTCCCCCTTGGCCGCGGATGGCTTCTGTTCGCCATTTTTTCCAGAGCCAGCGCGGGACGGCAGCGGCAGCAGGCAGGACGCCAGGACCAGGCACACACAACCATATGCGGCGCGCATAAACACAATCCTTTCCGGACCGCCAAGGCGGCCCGCATCACTGCGGGTGGAGAAGCGCGGCTGTGCGCCTTGAAGGAACAGTTGACCGGCATGCAGCCGCATGCGACTCGACACCAGCCCTAATCACAGATTGGGATTAGCCATGCCGGGAGGATGGCAAGTGAGCAGCGATCATGGGAGTCCTCCGCGAAGGGGTGCAGCGTTCTTCTTCAACCAGCTGGCAAGGTCGGGCCGGCCTCCAAAGGCTGCTGGAGCCCCCCAGGTGATTCCGGCTGCCCACGTCCGCCACCATGCTGAAGAACTGCTGCGCTCGGTTAATAAATCAGTGCCCCTGCGGGCGAATATTGCACCGCACCCATCAAAGTGGGCCGAGTTGTGCAGTTAGTTCTAGCCTGATGGTCGCGCCCGAATCCGTAGTTTGCAATATAAAACTGCCTCCACCGCACGGGCGTATTTCAAAAACGGGAAAACGACGGGACCCCTCGTGTAGTAACCGCACCTTTGTGTCGCCCCCGTACACATTTTGGGAAGGGTTTTAGGATGGGAGAGGGTGGCCCCTTGGTGAAGGCCGGGCGCGAAGAGGCCCCAGATATCGCATGTTAGCGTGGGCCTGTGAGCGCGCCCACCATCGCTGCCCCTCTGTTTGGCACACCGGAATCGCTTCCTGAGCCCGGCCAGCCCGCGGCTCTCAAGCAGCCGCGGCGCATCCTTCTGGTCGAAGACAATGATGATGACGTTGTCCTGTTCCGCCATCTGCTGGCCGCCGCCCTGCCCGAGGGCCCGGTTCACTTGGCTCATGCCTCGGCCATTGCTTCCGCTTTGGAGCAATTGCAGCAAACCGCCTACGACGTGGTTTTCCTGGATTACCAGCTGGGAGTAGAAACCGGACTGGACCTGCTGCGTGAACTGCGGCGGCGCGGGCTGGAAACACCGGTGGTTTTTCTGACCGGCCACGGCGACGAGCAACTCGCGGTGCAGGCAATGAAGTGCGGGGCCTGTGACTACTTATCCAAGTCCAAACTTGACGCCTCCGCCCTGCAGCGCTCGCTGCGCTTCGCGCTCAGCCTGCAGGAGCACCAGAGTCGGCTCAAGCAGGCGCAGGCGGAGCTGCGGGCGCGCGAGCAGCATTTTCGCGCTCTGGTGGAGAACGCCTTTGATGCCACGGTGCTGATGAATGGGGATGGCGTGATTCAGTGGGCCAGCAACTCCTGTTCCCGGGTCCTGGGCCTGGAGGCGCAGCAGTTGCTGGGCAGCAACGGCTTCGATCTGCTGAACGGAGGCGATTCCAACCTGGCGCGGCTCTGGTGGAGGGAGCTGTTGCGGCATCCCGGTGAGCCGGTGCAGGGTTCGTTCCGACACAGGAACGGAACCTTACGGGAAATCGAAGGTGTGGGCACGAACTGGCTTCATGAGCCGGCGGTGGAGGCCGTGGTCTTTAACTTTCGCGACGTCACCGAACGCTGCCGCGCCGAGGAGAAGCTGCGCAAGCTCTCCAGTGCGGTGGAGCAAGCGGCCGATGTGGTGGTCATGACCGACCGCGAGGGCACCATCGAATATGTCAATCCGGCCTTCGAAAAACTCACCTGCTACCGAAGGGAGGAGGTGGTGGGCCAGAACCCGCGCCTGCTCAAATCGGGAATGCAGGACCCGCGCTTCTACCAGGAGCTGTGGCAAACCATCTCGCGGGGCGAGGTTTACCGGGGGGTACTGATCAACCGCAAGAAG
>DATGGJ010000547.1:0-2299 GCA_035308585.1 Terriglobales bacterium | reverse complement strand
CCTGCTGGCCGCCCCGTTTGGATTCCGCCACCTATGGCGGGCGGGAGCACCCCGCATCAGTTTGTGCGTGGGCGCGGGGATTGCCCTCTACTATCTTCTGTTCAACGCCTCATATTTACACTGGGAGGCGGGCGCTTCCTTTGGCCCACGCTATCTCTCTCCCGGCCTGCCCTTCGCCTGCCTGTTTGTGGCCCCGGTGTGGCAGCGGGCCAGACCCAGGCTCAGGACAATACTGGCGGCATTGACGGTTTATGGAATTGCAGTAGCCTTCGCGGGAGCCGCAAGCCGTCCGGTAGTTCCCGAGTCGGTCATCTTCCCCATTCGCGAAGCCTTGCCGGCGTTCGCGCGCGGAGATCTCTACCAGCAGGGAGGAGCGTGGAACCTGGGTCTGCTTGCCGGCCTGCACGGCGTGATGAGCCTGGCGCCGCTGCTGGCGGTGTGGGCGGCTGGAATCGTGCTCTGGTGGCGGATCGCCCAGGGACAACGAGCTGCGATGGTCAGCACTGAGGCGCAACAGCTATCTGCAGCCGGAATGGAGTAGGGCACGAGCTGGAGTGTTTACGTGACGCTTTGGTCCTGTGAGGAAAAACCGAGGGCACGATGCCCGCACGACAGCCGGCGAGACTCCGCTGCGCCGTGAGACCTCTACCGCCGGCCAACGCCGATGTATTGAAATCCCATCAGCCGCAAGCTGGGACCATCGAGCAAATTCTTAGTATCCACGATGATGGGCTTCTTGAGCAGGCGCTTGATGCGGGCAAAGTCGAGGTCGCGAAACTCCGGCCAGCCCGTGCCCACCACCAGCGCGTCCACGCCTTCGGCCACGGCGTAGGCGGAGTCGCAATAGCGCACCGCTTCCAGTTCCGCTTTGGCCTGGGAATTGGCTACTGGGTCGTACGCCCGCACCTTGGCTCCTTTGGATAGCAGGCTGCGCGCCAGGCATAGCGATGACGAGCCAATGACGGAATTGGTGTTGGGCTTGAACGCCAAACCCAGCATGCCCACTTCCTTGCCGGCCACCGGGTCCACGGCGCGCGTGATCTTGTCCATCAGGGAATCAGCCACCGTGCGGTTGACTTCGCGGGCAGCCTCCAGAATCTTGAGCGAAACCTTATTCTGGCGCGCCAGTTCCGCCAGGGCTTCCAGATCGGCTTCGGCGAAAGGACCGGCGAACACGGCTCCCGGTTGCAGGCAGCGCGGGCCGATTTTCTTTTTGTCCAGGCCCATGCCCATGGCCAGGTCCACCGCGTCAGCCTTGACGCGCTCGCACAAGCCCGCCAGTTCGTTGATGAAGGAAATTTTTGCCGCCAGAAACGCGGTGGTGGCCTGGCGCACCAGTTCGGCGCTCTCAAAGCTCATGTTCACCACCGGCACACCGCGCATCACCAGGGGCCGGTACATCTGCTTGATGGCTTTCACCGCCGCTTCGGAAGTCGTGCCCAGGATGATGCGCTCCGGCCAGTTGAAATCCTCCACGGCGCAGCCGTCGGTGAGGAAGGTAGGCTGGGAGACCACGTTGATGTGCAGCTTGTGATCTCTGAGCTTGCGTTCGATGCGGCTGGCCGTGCCCACAGGCACAGGAGTAGCCAGGATCAGCATGGCATCTTTGGCCATCAGGCGGGCCACGCTGACTGCCAGGTCGTCAATCTCGGCCGGCGAATCCTGGGCCAGGAAGAGAAACTGGGCATTGGGCAAAAGCTTCTGCAGATCGCTGGAATACACCAGGCGGCCTACACGGACGTTGCGCCGAATGACCTCCTGCAGGTCCTTTTCGTGGAAAGGAATTTCGCCGCGGGCGCGGGCCAGCAAGGCCTCTCCATCCTGGTCGCAGCAGAAGACGGGAGTGCCAAAGTCGGCCAGACAGGCGGAAATAACCGTTCCCAGAAACCCCGAGCCGTACACCCCAATGGGTAGCATCCCCTGCGCGCTCCGATGGTTAGCGTTGACGGGACGGCAGCGGCAACCTCGTTGCGCCGACTCGCACACCCCCCATCCTTATGTACCGCCCCGAAAGGGCAGTGGCAAGGCACGATGGGGACGTGTACTCGAAAAACTTCCGTAATCAGGTTCCCTGGGCAGGATGGCTACCTAAAAGAGCAGGCCCCTAAAAGATCACGCAGCGCGCCGCTAAGAAGTGACGCCGCCGGCTAGCGGCCGCCCTTGACCGCCAGGCTGCCGCCAAGGGGGACGGGGGCCAGGTCCTCCCAGGTTTCCCCCGGAGCTTCCCGCACGAAGGTGAGTTCTTCGATGAGCACCCGCCGGCTGCCCTGGTACTGCGACCAGCGCCGCTGCGCCACCT
>DATGGJ010000546.1:0-4712 GCA_035308585.1 Terriglobales bacterium | reverse complement strand
AACCGTTGAGCCCGAATATCAGCACGCTGCCCTCTGGTCCCACCGAGCCTCCCGTGAGCCAGCGCGGCCCATGGAAATGTGAACTGAGCAGGTGCCCGGGCATCAGGGTGCCGCTGTCGGGCACGGAATAGAGGAAGGTTTCGCCCCAATCGAACGCCAGGTGGAAGCCGATGGCCAGCCACAAGGTACCCGTCCGGCGCACGGTCAGGGCCAGCCACAATCCGATCAGGGCCGCGGCCAGCCCGCCCACCCAGGCTTCTCCCGGGTTTCCCATATGGATGGCGCCAAACAGGAATGACAGGAACAGCGCCGCCGGCCAGAAGCCTACGCCTTCGGTCAGAGCGGCCAGGGTGTATCCACGAAATGTGAACTCTTCGAACAATCCCACAAACAGAAAGAACACGCCCCAGAACACTCCCCACTTCAACAGGTAATAGCCGTGCAGCACGACCTTGCCGTAATCGAAGGCGCTGGTTCCGTGCAGCGCTGCCATGAGCACGCTGATGGAAACAATGCCCCAAATTATGCCTTCCCAGAAATGGCGGCCGAAGAGCCCGCGCCCGGGCAAAGCGTATTCCGCCAGCGAGCGCTCTTCAAACTTCCCCAGGATGAGCGCCGGCACCAGCGCGGCCAGGAACATGGCAACTTCCTGGGCTAGCGCTGTCCACGCGTCAAATCCAGGGCGGCGAGGCGGGACTAGCCATTGCACGACAAAGCTGAAAGCGAGGAAGCACAGTGTGGCCAGGGCCAGATAGCACAGAAATCGCCAGCCCGGCCGCAGGCCTTTCGGTCCGATAAAAATCTTCTGCCCGCGGGAAGCCGGTTGGGGCTGCGGCGCCACCGCGTTGCCGTCCGGCGGCGGGCTAGCATGCGAGCTGTTGGCTTCGTCCATGCTGATTTTCGGGAACCTGCTTCCACATGGTAAAACAACAGTGCCTGCCCAGCATGCCAGGATTCTTCAGCCGCGATCGCTTTGGAGCCCCCCAACTGATGGCGCTGCTCATGCTCCTGCTGTTCGCCGCGCAGTGCGTCTGGCTGATTGCTGCCAATCCTCTGTCGCCCAGTGAAAGTGCCGTTCTGCAGCGCGGACTGGCGCAGTGGCAGCAGGGCCGGGTGAACCTGCAGGACCCGTATCGCTCTCCCCTCTATTACCTGGTAGCTTCGCTTCCCATCGCCAACTACCATGGCGCCGGCGATGCCGCCAGCATGAGCCCCTGGCGCTGGCCGGTGCGTCTGCCCTGGCTGGTCTTTGGATTGCTGCTGGGAGCTTCCATCTGGTACGTGGCGCGGCGTCTTTACGGCAATGCGGGGGGCTACATCGCGCTCGCCCTGTATTGCTTTTCGCCCCTGATGATCGCCCAGGCAGCCAGCTTCTATGTGCAACCGGAAGTGACGGCGGCCTGGGGCGCCTTCGGAGCCGTTTTCACGGCCATCGCGGTGGCCCACACGCTCTATGCGCCGCGCCGCGTGTTGTGGAATTGGCGCCGCATTCTGCTGCTGGGACTTTCCCTGGCGCTGGCCATCGGCTCCCAGTTCTCGCTCTGGGTGGTGCTGCCCATGGCTCTGGGCCTGCTGCTGTATCTGGCGCCCGGCCGCCGCGGGGCGGCGCTGGCCATCTTTGGCGCCAGTTGCGCGGTCGCGTTGGTGGTGTTGTGGGCGGCGTATTCCTTCAGCTTTACCGCATTCAGCGCCGGCCTGCACCGCGCCGCCCTGTGGGATGTGACCTGGGAAGCCCTGCGCGTCCCCTTCGGCTACAAGGACCTGCTGGTCCGGTTGGTGCGCACCAGCCCCGCTTTGGTGGTGTTTGTTCCCTGGGCGCTGATTACATTCTTCGTCTGGCGCCGCGCCCGCTACTTCGGCAACACCGCGCCTCTCATCGTGGCGATTATTTTCCTCTTCCTTGGCCTGATCAATCCTCACCAGCCCGGCCAGGGATTTGAGCTGGTGGCCATGCCCATTCTGTTCGTATTCGTTGCCGGGGTGCTGGCCGATCTTCTGGAAAGCCCCCAGCGCCAGATTGTCATGGGCGCCGTTGTCGGCCTGCTGGCCGCCTACATTGTCTGGAGTGTCACCTCTCTGGGCCGCATCGGCCGTCTTTGAAGATGGAGCGCCGGGTGCGGCCCGAGAAGGCATGAAGAGGTGAGTTCAGGTAAACGGATTTTCATCCGCGCTGCGCCCGTAGATTACCGGTACCGGAACATCGAGCAGCCGCAGGTAGACGGAAAGCTGCCCGCGATGGTGGTACCAGTGGTTCAGCATAATGGAGCGCATCACGTTGACTCGGGGTTTGCAAAAAAGTTCTTTGTCGTGCAGCATCAGCCGCCAGTTCTTGCGCGCCTCCTGGTCGGTCATCTTCTTCAGATGTTCCTCGACCGCGTGAACGCTCTGCTCGAAAGCGGCGTGAATTTCTTCCAGATTCTTGGGGTGGGGCGGCTCGAAACTGCCTTGAGAGACATCGAACGCGTCCTGCTGGGTGATTCTGGCCAGAGCCCCCGGAACGGTGGCGACATGAATCGCCAGTTGGCCGAGCGACATGGACTTGGCATGCGGCTTCCACGCCAGCTTGTCGGCCGGTACCCGGTTCAGAACCCGGCGGGTAACCGCGGCCTCCTCCTGAAATTCTTCCAGCATGGGAGCGAGCGTAGTGGTCATTGCTTTGCCTCCTTGCTCTTCGCGGCAGTTCCTTCTTCTGAGCAGCACGAATCGTGCGCGCTCCTGGGCACCGCCTTCAGTGGTCTGGAATCACTGTAGCGGTCGTGGTGCCGCACCCAGGCCATGGGATTGGCCAGCCCTTCTTCGTCCCGCCCTTTGGGCGTGAGGTCGAGGTAGTTGTACGCGGTGATCAGCATGTCCAGCCCGCGCGCGTAGGTGGAATAGGTGTGAAACACTTCCCCGCTCTGGTTCTGGTAGAAAACGCTGGCCCCAGGACGTTCCTCCGAGGGAAACTCCGTCAGTTGGTAGTTGTAGTAGACCTTCTTGTCCGCTCGCTCCTCCTGGGAAGCCGAAACCTGGTAATCAAAGTTGAAGTCGGTCGCGAACGATGAGACCCACTTGAAGTGCCACCCCATGCGCTTCCTGAAGGCTTCAATCTCCGGCAAGGTGGCGCGCGATACCACCACCAGGGTCGCATCCCGTTGTGCCAGGTGCACCACGGCGCCGTCGAGCGAATCCCCCAGCAGCGAGCAACTGGGGCATCCCTCTTTCCATCCCGGGCCGAACATGAAGTGGTAGACAATCAGCTGGCTGCGTCCGTCAAACAGGTCGGCCAGCGTTTGTGTGCCCTCCGGGCCTTCAAAAACATATTGCTTTTCAACTTGCTCCCAGGGCAGTTCGCGCCGGCGCCGGCTCAACTCGTCGCGCAGCCGCGTGAACTCCTTTTCCTTGCTCAGTAGTTCCTTGCGCGCGGCAACCCACTGCGCTCGCGGAACTACTTTGGTTGCTGGTCTCCCGCTCATTGCTGTGGCCATAACCGGTTCTCCTTTCCTTTTTCAAAATTGCCAAAACTCTATGGGACCGAATAAATCTGAGCAGCAGTGCCGTCATGCCGCCGCTGGACATCGCTCCACCCACAATCCATCCGGCGCTTACCAGGCACTCTGGGCACATAAATCCCTCCGCCTCTTTCTCTACTTCGAACTGCCTTCGGCCCGGGCGCGGATGCGCGAAAGAATATGTGACCAGCCCTTTTCCACCCCCCGCCGGTGTTCATCCTGGATGATGCCCAGCGCCTTGTGGTGAAAGCGGATCAGGGTTCCGCCCGCCGCCTCGCTCAGCCGGTATTGCACATTCGAAACCACCGCATAGGACATGAACAGCGGCCCGGTAATCTCCAGCAGCGTGGGCCGCTTGATCGCCTGTACGTGTCCCCATAAATGGCCGTTGCCCTCGCCCAAATCGCGGAACCAGCGGCCTCCCGGCCAGGGCTCAATGTTCATGGGCATTTTGTTGCCCTCGGGCGTGTCATTCTCCGGCCCGATTTGTTCCAGTAGCGCGGCAAACGTGTCCTCCAGCGTTGCCCGCACTTGGATTTCCTGGGTCACTACCAGCGATAGACTCTCAATGCTCAGTGCCGTCGAGACCATGCTTCCTCCTTGCATCATCTGCTCAAGATTTGTCCGGTTGGCTGTTCTTTCTCTCGGCACGCTCCTTAATGCGACTTAACTGGTGCGCCCAGAAGCGTTCAAACGTCTTGGTCCATTCATGCAGCGGTCGGATGGCCTCCGCGTTCGTCTGATAGAGCTTGTGCCTGCCATGGCGCCGCACCCGGACCAGCCCCACCCGCCGCAGCACCCCCAGATGTTTCGAAACAGAAGGCTGCTCCAGGCCGAGGCCGGCCACAATTTCGCCCACCGGCCGCTCCTGAACCGCCAGAAACTCCAGAATCTCCCGCCGCCTCGGTTCTGCCACGGCGTTGAAGGCGTCAGAGGTAGTCGCTGCCCGGGCCACAGTGAGGGATAATACATTCCTATATAGGAATGTGTCAAACGCCTCCAACCAACCCCCGGGTCAAACGGCGGGCCGGCGGCTATGTAAGCTTTCACGCGGCGCCACGCCTCACAAAATGCACGACTTCTGTCCCGGTTCCGGGGTTGGACATTAAAGCCGAGTCGCAGCGGGGCTCCACGCATCGCAATAAGGGGTATGATTTAGGCATGCGGCGGCTGATGACGTCCGCGGTCGGAGTTCTCGCAATCGCGCTTATGGCGCCGGTT
>DATGGJ010000545.1:0-1730 GCA_035308585.1 Terriglobales bacterium | reverse complement strand
AGATCAAGTCCTGGCACTGCTTCGCGGCCAGCTCGCTAACATCATTTTAGGGACAGCCTTTCTCTTTATCGCCTCGCAGATGTGGGGGGCTTGCTCGATCGCTGCCATTCGTCGGCAGAGCGGAGTGGAGTGGACCCCAGTTTTGAGACAACCAGATAAGGCACAATCTTCAGCGAAAGGAGAATTGGGCCATGGGATTGTCTCGCAGGAAGTTCACGAAGGAGTTCAAGGAAGCGGCGGTGCGGCGGGTGGAAATGGGGATCCCCGTCGCCGAAGTGGCACGAGCATGTGAAGTGAATCCGAATGTGCTGCGCCGCTGGCGGCGGGAATTGCGGCAGTTCGGCGGCCGAGCCTTCTCGGGGCCGGGGCAGAGCCGGGCCGAGGAGCAACGGACGGCAGCGCTGGAGCGCAAGGTGGGGCGACAGGCGCTGGAGATCGATTTTTTGCGGGGATGCTTGCAGCATGTCGAAGAGCAGCGGAAGCTGCAGGCGTGGGCTACGCGCGGCTCGTCTACCCGTACCTGGAAAAAGAAATGAAGCTGGCGAACCCGATGGCATTGCGGAAACTGTGCCGGTTGGCGCAGGTCAGCCGAGCTGGGTTCTATCGCTGGCGGAAGCCAGCGACCCGGATGGCCGATCCGGACCTGGCAGTGCGGGATGCGATCCAGCGCATTGCCCTGGAGTTTCCCTGCTACGGCAGCCGCCGCATGGGGATCGAATTAGGGCGCCGGGGCTGGAAGGTGAACCGCAAGCGGGTGCAGCGGCTGATGCGGGAGGATAACCTGCTGTGTCTGCGGCGGCGGCATAGCTTCGTCCGCACCACCGATTCCAACCATAATCTGCCGGTGTATCCCAACCTGGCGGCGACATTGGTGTTGACCCGCCTGGATCAGCTATGGGTGGCCGACATCACCTATATCCGCTTACAAGTGGAGTTCATCTATCTGGCGGTGGTTCTGGACGCGTTTTCCCGGCGCGCGATTGGCTGGGCGCTGGACCACACGCTGGAAGCCTCGTTGACCATCGGAGCGTTGCGCATGGCCTTGCGGCGACGGCGGCCCGAGCCCGGCCTGGTGCACCACTCCGATCGTGGCGTGCAATACGCGGCCACTGCCTACGTGGACTTGCTCGCCGCCCATGGCGTCCGCATCAGCATGAGCCGGCGTGGCAATCCCTACGACAACGCCACCTGCGAGTCGTTCCTGAAAACACTGAAATACGAAGAGGTGTATCGCAGCGAATACCGGGACCTGGATGAGGCCCGCCGCTCGATCGGTGCGTTTCTCGAAAAGGTCTACAACCAGAAACGTCTGCACTCGGCGCTGGGCTACCGCCCACCCGTTGAGTTCGAGGCACAACTGACCACGCAACCCCTGGAGGCCGCTGCGCGGCAGCTTTATCGATGAGTTTTTGCAGGCATGGGAAATCTATCAAATCCGATGTTGGGAACAACGCTGGAGGTAGGACTGTGCCCGCCCCCAGCGCCATCGGTTTCGATGAGTTTCAGTTGGCTATTCCTTGGCGAGTTGGTCTCCACCAGATCCCGCTTCCGCTTCACCAACCGGCGGCAGGATGCAGTACACTCGATCTCCCGGTCGAGCATTTTTCAGCGAACGGCAAACACGGTCTTATTCGATTGTCTCAGCGGAGGGGTCCACCCCAAGGGGCTCCGTCGCCCAGCACAAGGCGACCTTCGCAATGATGACCCTGGTTTTTGCACCCGGAACGACA
>DATGGJ010000544.1:0-13334 GCA_035308585.1 Terriglobales bacterium | reverse complement strand
ACCAAGAGCCCATTCACACTCTCTACTATAGAGTTTTGGACTGGACTCTGCCTCGGCTCGCCGCAGAGCTAGTAGCCGTTCTGAGGGCGGGACTGAACCAGGGACAGGAATTCCGCGCGGGTGTTCTGCTGGTGGAAGACTCCCTGCATGGCAGAGGTCACGGTCGACGAGTGCTGCTTCTCTACCCCGCGCATCATCATGCACAGGTGGCGCGCCTCGACAACCACGCCCACACCCTGCGGCTCGATGGCGTTCTGGATGGTTTCAGCGATCTGCATGGTCAGCCGCTCCTGCACCTGCAGGCGGCGGGCAAACACCTCCACTAAGCGCGGCAGCTTGCTCAACCCGATGACCTTCCCGTTGGGAATATACGCCACGTGCACCTTGCCAAAGAACGGCAGCAGGTGGTGCTCGCACAGGCTGAACATCTCGATGTCTTTGACGATGACCATCTCGTCGTAGCCGACGGTGAACAGCGCGCCGCGCAGGATGGCTTCGGCATCTTCCTTGTAGCCCTTGGTCAACTGCACCAGGGCGCGGTGCACGCGCTCGGGCGTGCGCTCCAGTCCCTCGCGCTGGGGATCCTCCCCCAGGCGGACGATCATTTCCCGCACCAGTTCCTCAAAGCTGGCGCTGGTTATCGTGCTGACTTCGGTTGTGGAATTCATGTTGTCCCCTGTGCTCCTATCTCCGAACTTCCGCTTCTCCGGCGTACTCGAAGGAGTTCATCATGGTCTCCTCCAGCCGTACCTTTTCCAGATGAGCGGCGGTGAATCCGCGCTGCAATATTTCAAAAATCTCCCGGCACAAGTTTTCCGTGGTGGGCACGCGCCGGCGGAAGGCTTGCAGCGTGTTCAGATTTTCATGGCCAAAGCGTTCCAGAATTTGAGCGTGCACAAACTCATCCAGATCCACCAGGTTGCACACCATGCCCGTGGCCTGGTCCACCGGTCCGCTCACCGTGACCTCAAGGGCGTAATTGTGGCCGTGCCCGTGCGGGTTATTGCACTTGCCGTAGGTGCGGCGGTTCTCTTCCTCTGACATGGCGTCGCTGTGCAGCCGGTGCGAGGCCGAAAACCAATAGCGGCGGGTGAGGTGGGCTTTCATTCGCCGTAATAGTCCACGAACAGGTCGGGCGTTTCATACACCCGCACACGGTGCAGCTGGGCGCGCTCCAGCCGCGACTGCAAGCGCTGCCAGACGGAGATGGCGATGTTCTCGGTGGTGGGAATGCGGGTGGCGAACTCGGGCACCTCCTTGTTGAGAAAGCGGTGGTCGAGGGCGTCCAGCACTTCCCGGTTCAAGATTTCCTTTAACTGTTTCAAATCCACCACAAAGCCGGAGCGCGGGTCCACTTCGCCCTTCACCGTGACTTCCAGGGTGTAGTTGTGGCCGTGTCCGTTGGGGTTGTTGCACTTGCCAAAAATGCGCCGGTTTTCCTCCGCGGTGAACTGGGGGTTGTGGTAGTAGTGGGAGGCGGAAAATTCGGCTTTGCGGGTCAGATAAACCATGGCGGTAATCAGATTCTCCCCGGCGCCGTAGCGTCGCTGCTTCGCGCATCAGCCGGGAAGCCCGAGCTCCTCCCAGCCGCGGCCGGATTGGTGACACTGCTGGCTGCGCCATAGGTGCGACCCTTCCATGTTACCGAACCTTGCTTATGAGAGAGTTGCGAGCCCAGCAAAAGTGACACAAAAACCGGCAGGCCGAGCAAGGCCAGCAGATTGGCATCCCAGGCGAAGTGGGCGCGGCGAATGCGGCGCAGGAACAGCAGATACGTAGCTGCGGCTACCGCACCCGCGGCGGCCGCTATGGCGGGCTCTTGGCGAACGGCGGCTGCCCCCAGGGTCGCCACCCCGCCCACGATGAGGACAAATTCGCTGCCGCGCAAAACGGCCAGCCGTAGCGGCGACTCGAACAGCAGCGCCAGGTTTTTGGTCCAGCCCTCGCGCAGCTGGGCAAAGCTGCGGTACATGCGGGCGCGCACCCGGTCGCCGCCGTAGCGGAAACGGATGCGGCGCCCCGAGCGCTTCACGGCGCGCGCCAGCTCCACGTCTTCCAGCAGGCTGCGCAGGACGGCGGCATGTCCGCCGATGGCGTCATAAGCTTCGCGGCTGATCAGCAGGTATTGGCCGTTAGCGGCGGCGGCGGGCGAAGCAGGATTGTTGACCTCCTCGCTGCGGTAAGTGCGGGCCAGTTCCGCAAACACAACGGGCATGACCGCCTTTTCCCAGAAGCCCTTCACTTCCTGCCCGGGGGAATAAGAAAGCAGGGCGGCCTGGTGCCCCTCGGCTTCCCGCAGGCTGGCCGCCAGCGAGCCGGGAGAGTGGACGGTGTCGGCGTCGGTGAACAGGAGCCACTGGCCGCGGGCCTGCCGCGCGCCGCATACCAGGGCATTAGACTTGCCGGTGAAGCCGGCTTGCAGAGGCGCCGCCTCGACCAGCCTTACGCCGGCAAACGACCGGGCAATTTCACGGGTGCGGTCGTCCGAGGCGTCGTCCACCACGATGATTTCGTGCTCGATCCCGGCTTGGCTGACGAGAGATTGCAGGCAGGCGCCCAGCGAGGCTTCCTCGTTGCGCGCGGGCACGATCACCGATACCACCGGCGCGCCGCCGCGCCCGGCATCTGCTGGGGACTCTGACACCATAGGCCGAATCAGCTATTATAGCTGCGTGAAGCGGATTTCCTGGCCCCTTCTACTGGCCCTAACTCTGGCCCTGGCAGCCTGCTATCGCGGCTCACATCCGCCCCGCATCGGCAATCCGGCGCCCGATTTCACCGTGCAGGACGGCTCCAAAACCGTCACCCTGCACGAGCTGCGCGAAAAAGTGGTGGTGCTGAATTTCTGGGCCACCTGGTGCGCCCCCTGTGTGCAGGAATTGCCCTCACTGGAGCAGTTGCAGAGCAAGTTCAAAGACCGCGGCGTCGAAGTGGTGGGCGTGAGCGTGGACGTGGACGGGAGCGCGTACCGGCAGTTCCTTAAAGATCACAATGTGGATTTCCTGACCGTGCGCGATCCTGGCCAGAAAGCGAACACGCTCTACGGCACCTTCAAATTTCCGGAGACCTACATCATTGACCGGCGGGGGATTTTGCGGCGTAAATTCATCGGCGCGGTGGATTGGAATGAACCGGAGATCGTGGATTTTTTGAGTAAATTGTAGATTGAGGATGGCTGAGGCGCGGCATCCGGAGGATGGTCAATCCACAATTCATCAATCGTCAATTGCTTCCATGCTTACCACTATTTTCTTTGACGCCGGCAACACCCTGGTGTTCGCCAATACGGAGCGCACGCTGGCCGCGCTGCATGCGCGCGGCATTCGGCCCCAGCCGGAGCAACTGCATGCCGCCGAGCGCCAGGCCAAGACGGAACTGGACCGGGCCAACACGGCTCCGGGCGGCTATACCGACCGTCAGTATTGGGACTCCTATTACTCCTATCTGCTGAACTTGTTGGGGCTTAAAGATGCTGGACTGCATGAGGCACTGGTGACCGCCAGCCGCACTTCCGGCAACTGGGACGTGGTGCGGCCGGGCACGCGGGAACTCCTGCTGCAACTGGCGCGCAAATACCGCCTGGGCGTGATCTCCAATTCCGACGGCGGCATGGAAAAGCTTCTGCGCACCTGCGGCCTGGGCGAGTGCTTCCTGGGCTATACCGACTCCGGCAACGTGGGCCATGAGAAGCCCCACCCCGCCATTTTTCACTCCGCCCTGCAGCAGCTCTCAGCTCAGCCTGAGAGCAGCCTCTACGTGGGCGACGTGTATTCGGTGGATTACCTTGGCGCCACCCGCGCCGGCATGCAGGCCATGCTGTTCGACGTCGCCGGGACCTACCGGGAGAGCGGCCTGCCGCGTGTGGAGTCGTTGCAGGAACTGAGCGCAAAACTCTAAGTAGTCAGGAGTCGGTAGTCAGGGGGTCAGCCAAACCTCGCTTGCCGCAAACTCCGGGCCGGCACCTCAGGCCCCGACTCCCGACTACTGAGCCCTGACTCCCGGTTCTCGCTGCACCATTTTGGTTGCTCTGCCTTTGGGCTTGCGCTACCCTAAAGCTGCTCTCGCGATTCCCCGACCTAACTTCCTCAGCTGTTTCAGCTTCTCTGAGTGCATGGCATATGCCACTTGCTGGGGTCAAATGAAACGCCACACAAGTAATGGTGTTTTCTTTCTTGACCCCGCCGAACTTTGGCAGGTACAGTAGCGACAATCTGTGTTCTGGGGCGCGTCGTCGGAGGTGATCGCCGCGCCCTGGAACCTTGTCAGTTAACCAGCCAAAGAGCACGGCCACGCGGCCAGCCATGCCCGCAGAGAACGCAAGGAGTGGAAGTTGCTCAAACTAAAAAAGCTGCAAATTCTGGGATTCAAGTCCTTCTGTGACCGCACCGAACTGAAATTCAACGGCGACGGCGTAGCCGCCATCATCGGGCCCAACGGCTGCGGCAAGTCCAACATCGCCGACGCCATTTCCTGGGTGCTGGGCGAGCAATCAGCCAAGACGCTGCGCGGCTCGCGCATGGAAGACGTGATCTTCGCCGGCAGTCGCGACCGCAAGCCCACAGGCATGGCGGAAGTTTCGATGACCCTGATTGACCCGGAGGCGTACGAGGGCAGCGACGCCAACGAGCCCACCGAATTCGACATCCAGAATGAAATGCCGGCGGATGGGGATGAGGATTGGGACGAGGCCGCCCTGCGCGCCCGCTCCGCCGAGGAGGCCGAGGCCTATATCGAAGATGTGCAGCCGGGCAAGGTGGAAGAGCAGGAAGGAACTGCCGCAGCGGTCGCATCGCCCGATGGCGCCGCCCAGACTGCGCTGGCAGCCGCGGAAACGGCAGAACCGCAGAACGGCAATGGGCACGCGACTGCCGCCGCCGTTTCCGCGGACAACGCTCAAGTAGTGCTTAAGATCCGCCGCCGCAAGTTCAAGACTCTAACCTTCAAAAAGGGCGAGATCGTGGTCACCAGGCGGCTTTTCCGCTCCGGCGACAGCGAGTACCTGCTGAACGGTAAGCTGTGCCGCCTGCGCGACATTCAGGATCTGTTCATGGGAACGGGGCTGGGGCCTGAGTCTTATGCCCTGATTGAGCAGGGCCGAATCGGGCAGATTCTGAGCAGCAAGCCCACCGACCGGCGCGCAATTATCGAAGAAGCGGCCGGGGTTACCCGCTTTAAAACCCGCAAGCGCCTGGCGGAAGCAAGACTGGAAGAAGCCAAGCTGAACCTGGCGCGGGTAAATGACATCTTCGAGGAAGTCACGCGACAGATGAACTCGCTCAAGCGGCAGGCCTCCAAGGCGGAGCGCTATGCGCGGCTGCGGGATGAAATGCGAGGCAAGCTGCGCCTGGTGCTGGCCAGCAAGTTTGCCCAGTTGGAGCAGGAGCGCGCGCAGCTGGAAACGCAGATGGCCACCATCGCGGAAGAGATGCGCTATCAGGCGGAAGCCATCCAGCAACTGGAAGCCGAGCAGGCGGAGCGCTCGCAGCGCGGCTACGCCATCGAAGCGGAGGCGCGGCAGAACCAGGAGCGGGTGAGCGCCATCGTTCTGGAGACAGACCGGGCCGAGGCGCGCCAGCGCCACAATCAGGAACGTTGCGCGGAACTGGCCGAGCGCGCGACCGTTTGCGAAAACGAGGCGGTGCTCACGGGAGAACGGCTGACGGAACTGGAACTGGAGCGCGCTTCCCATCTGCAGGTGGTGGATTCGGCGGCCGCGGATGTGGGGGCGGCGCAACAGGAGTTGCAGGGGTGCCAGCAGGAAGCTTTAGATGCCGCCGCCGCGCTGGCTGGCGTGGAAGCCCAGCAGGAGCAATTCCGAACCTCAATTTTTGATGCGGTGGCGCAGGCGTCGCGGCTGCGCAACCAGGTGACCCAGGCGGAGGAACGCCTGGCCGCGCTCAGCCGCGAAGTGCAGCGGCTGAAGCAGGAATACACGCAAGCCAGCGAGCAACTGACGACGGCGGGGGGGGAACGCGGGCAGCTGGCCCTGAGCTTCGAAACGGCCTCACAGCGGGTGACCGCCCTGGGCCGGCAGATAGCGGATGTGCGCCAGCGCATGGAAATGCAGCGCCGGGAGGAAACGGAGGGCAAGCAGCGGCTGGACGGCCTGCGCGCCGAGCACGCTACCCTGCTGGGCCGCCGGGCTTCGCTGGAGTCGGTGATCGCCGAGCACGGCTATTCCACCGAATCGGTGCGGCGACTGTTCCAGTCGGGCGGCATGCAGGGAGGGCTGGCTCCGGCGGGAGTGCTGGCCGACTTCCTGGAGGTGGAGGACCGCTACGAGCACGTAGTGGAAGACTTCCTGCGCGACGAACTCAACTACATTGTAGTCAAATCCTGGGACGCGGCCGACGAAGGCCTGCGCCTGCTGCGCAGCGATGTGGACGGGCGCGCCACCTTCCTGGTGCATCCCAACGATTCGCAGGCGCGCTTCTCCTTTCTGGTGGATGAGAGCCTGCAGGCGGCGCCGCCTCCGGCGCCCATTGTTCCGCTGAAAAACTGCATTCGCGTGCTGAACGGCTTCGGCAAATCGCTGGAAGTGATTCTGCCCAAGCTGCGCGACGGCTACATTGTTCCCGACCCGGCGCTGGGACGGGAGCTGGCGCTGGAGAATCCGCAGGCTTTCTTCCTCTCGCAATCGGGCGAGTGCTTCCACAACGTGACGGTCACGGGCGGCAAGCAGCGGGCCGAGGGGCCGCTCTCCATGAAGCGGGAATTGCGCGAACTCATGCGCAACCTGGCGGAACTGGAGATTGCCCTGCGCGGCGAGGAGCAGCGCGTCACCCTGCTGGCGCGGGAAATCAGCGAACTCACTTCCCTGCTGCAGCGGCTGGAGGACGAAAAGCGGGAGGCGGAGAAGGACGCCATGACCTCCGGCCACTCGCTGCAGCAACTGGATACCGAGACCGTGAAATTGCAGGAACGCGCCGGCGTCTGCGAGGCGGAGTTGCGGCGGCTGGCGGGCGAGCAGGCGGAACAGCAAAGCTGTATTGCGCTGCGCCAGGACGAACTGGGGCGCCTGGAAGCGCGGCAACAGGAGGTGGAAGCGCAGATGGCGGCGGCGCAGCAGTCGCTGGGCGGGTTGCGCGAGCAGCGTGATGCCGCGGCCCAGCGGGCTTCCCAGCAGATGGCGCGGGTGGCCACGGTGGAAGAACGGCGGCGCTCGGCGGAAGCGGCTCTGCAGCGGATGGAGTCGCTGCTGGCCGAAACCCGCGGACGGATCCAGAGCTTACAGGCGCAGGCGGCTTCGGCGGTGGCGGAAAGTCAGCAGCGCGAGGCGGAAAGCCAGTCGCTGGCGGAGCAGGTTGTCGCCTTTGCCGCCGAGCGCAGGGAGGCGGAGGCGCGCGCGGCGCAGTTGCAGGCGGAAAGCGGGCAGGTGCGCACCCGGCTGACGGAGATTGACCAGACCCTGCACTCGCTGCGGGAGGTGCTGGAGCAATCGCGCGACCGGCGCGGCCAACTGAGCGCCACCGCCGCCAAGCTGCAGTCTGACGGCGAATACATGGCCGAAACCTGCCTCAACGAGCTGGGCGTGACCCGGCAGCAGTTGTGTGAAGACGCCTCCCTGCAGCTGGCGCAGGGCGAACAACTGGTCCAGGAAGACGCGGCTTATCGCCAGATGCGCTCGCACCTGGAGGCCATGGGTCCGGTCAACATGATGGCCCTGGAAGAGTACAAGGAGACGGCGCAGCGCCATCAGTTCCTGGAAACCCAGCGCAAGGACCTGCTGGAATCCATCCAGAACACGCAAAACACGATACGCGAAATCGAGACGGTTTCGCGGCAGAAGTTCCAGGAAGCCTTCGACCGCATCAACGAAAACTTCCAGCTCACCTTTCGCAAGCTGTTCGGAGGAGGGCAGGCGTTCATGCGGCTCACCGACCAGGAGAACAGTCTGGAGAGCGGCATAGATGTGGTGGCCTCGCCTCCGGGCAAGCGCCTGCAGAACGTGCTGCTGCTTTCCGGCGGCGAAAAGGCGCTGACCGCGCTGGCGCTTCTGGTGGGCATTTTCCAGTACCAGCCCAGCCCCTTCTGCATCCTGGACGAGGTGGACGCGCCGCTGGACGAAGCCAACGTGGGGCGCTTTACCGAGCTGGTGAAAGAGATGAGCGTGCAGACCCAGTTCGTGCTCATCACCCACAGCAGGAAGACCATGAGCATCGCTCCCGTGCTCTATGGGGTGACCATGCAGGAGCCGGGAGTCTCCAAGCTGGTGTCGGTGCGCTTCGGGGCTTGACAGCGACGGCAGACATGTCGTAACGCGACATTTGTTCCCGGCGCCCGCGAACCGTATTTCCGGAGCGCACATTTTTTCCACATAAGAGTGCGGGGAAAGCCGCGCTGGACGGCTGTTTCCCTAAATCGCCTGCTTGTCAACCTTTTTTCGCCGAGCGGCGAACCCCTTCCCTGTTCCTCCCCTTTTCGCCCGGTTGACAAAAAATTCTGGACGGCTAGAATACGCGACGTTTCTTACAGCTAAAATGATTGCATGACTCCCCAGCTGCTCGATAACGTCCTTCTTCGAACCGACATACCCGAACTCGAACTGTACGCCAGCGGCAAGGTACGGGATGTTTACCGGGTGGACAACGAACACCTGCTGTTCGTGGCCACCGACCGCATCTCCGCCTTCGACTACGTGCTGGCCACCGGCATACCCAATAAGGGCAAGGTCCTCACCCAGCTTTCCCTGTTCTGGTTCGACCTGCTGCGCGATATGGTTCCCAACCACCTGGTCACGGCTGACGTGGAGCGCTACCCGGCGGTTCTGCGCCCCTACAAGGAGCAGCTCCGCGGCCGCTCCATGCTGGTGGTGCGGGCCGACATGGTGGCCATCGAATGCGTGGTGCGGGGGTACATCTCCGGCTCCGCCTGGAAGGAGTACAAGCAGAGCGGCGGGGTATGCGGCATTTCCCTGCCCTCCGGCCTGCGCGAATCGGACCAGCTGCCGGAGCCCATCTTCACTCCCGCCACCAAGGCGCTCAGCGGGCACGATGAAAACATTTCCTTCGAACGCATGGCGCAGCAGGCAGGGCCGGCACTGAGCCGGGAATTGCGCGAGCTGAGCCTGAAGATCTACCAGACGGCGGCGGATTACGCGCGGCAGCGGGGCATCATCATTGCCGACACCAAGTTCGAATTCGGGCGCACGGCGGGCGGACTGGTGCTGGCCGACGAAGTGCTCACCCCTGATTCCTCGCGCTTTTGGCCGGCCGACACGTATGCCCCCGGCAGCGCCCAGAACTCCTTCGATAAGCAGTACGTACGCGATTATCTGGAAGAAATCCGCTGGAACAAGCAGCCCCCCGCCCCGGCTTTGCCGGCGGAGGTGGCGCTGAAGACCAGCGAGAAGTACCTGGAGGCGTATCGCCGTCTGACCGGACGCGAGCTCGAGGTTTAGAGGCTCGCTATGAACTCATGACCGGGATTGACTGGGTGATCGTGGTGGCGGTTACGCTGTCTATGGCGCTGGCTGCCAAGGAAGGTTTTTTTTACGAGATTTTTTCCCTGGCGGGAGTGGTGGTGGGGTATCTGCTGGCCGCCTGGGAATACGGGCGGGTAGCAGGCTGGTTTTCACCCTATACCCGGGCGCAGTGGGTGGCGGAGATCGGCGCTTTCCTGCTGATTTTTATTGCCGTGGTGGGTATTGCGGGCCTGGCGGGACGGATTACGCGCTGGGCGCTGAAGGAAGTCGGCCTGCGCTGGTTTGACCGCCTCCTGGGCGCCGCTTTCGGGCTCCTGCGGGGCGTGCTGGTAATAGCGGTGGTCGCGCTGGCGCTGGCTTCGTTTACCCCGGGCACTCGTTTCCTGTCCGGATCCATGCTGGGGCCTTATTTCCTGGCGGTGGCCAGGGCTGCTTCCTGGGTGGCGCCGGCGACGGTACGGGACCGATTTCGGCAGGGAATGGACGGGCTGCGCAACGCAGGGCAGCCCTCGGCTCCGGCCCAGGTTTTAATACCGGCCCCCGCGCAGCAGAAGTAGTGGTCAGGCGCTATTCATAATTCTCAGCCTTTCCGAATGAAAGGGAGTCGCCGTGAAGGATCAGCTAGAAGCCTTAATCATGCAGATGTACAAGAGCGGCATTCTTTATTCGGAAGCCGTTCGCGAATTCAAGAAGCGCTTCATTCTTACGGTTCTGCAGGACAACCACGGCAACCAGTGCCGGGCGGCGCGGCAGCTGGGCATGCACCGCAACACCCTCAGCCGGACCATCCAGGAATTGAAAATTGACATCCGCGGGCTGCGGGACGGCGCCCGCCGTCCGCCGCGCAGCGCCCGCCCCCTGACTCTGGAGAAGAAAGCGGCGCGCTGAAGCGCCTGCTACTCCCTTTTCCTCTCGTTTAGCGCAAAAAGGAAGGGCAGCCCATGCAGGCTGCCCTTTTTGACTTGCTGGCTTGGCTTCTAGCGCCCCCGTGAGCGGCGGCGGCGGGTAGGGGTGGCCTTTTTCACCGTCAGCAGCGCTCCCTTGTCCATCACCATCATGAATGGCTTGGCTTCATAGGAGACAGGCGTGCCTTCGAAGGGGATGCTGGCGCCCGCCTTGGGCATGAGCCGCGCCGGAATGGGAGCCAGCATGTTGAGGGTGATGTCGGGCTTCTTGGCGTCAATGTCGTCCACGGTGGCCGCAATCTGCAACTGCCGCGAGGTGGCGCTGATCACCGTGCCTTCTATCTGCAAGGGCACGCCCTTAATCGTGCTCCAAACCTTGTCGGCCGCGTCCTGGTTGCCGGAAGAAAGCACCAGCTGCCATTCGGCAAAAGACATGTCCTTGATGGGCTTGGAGGTGACCAGTTGGGCGGCCTGCTGCGCCGGGGTGGGCGGCGGAGGCGCGGCGGCGATGGTAAAGCCCTGCGGCGGCAAGGTTTGAGTTTTGGTGCTGGCCAGCAGTTCGTCCCAACCCTGATCGGAGCCGTGGAATTTGGCGAACCACTTCTTGCCGAAATCGGAGATCTGGGCTTGTCCGGGCGCGCCCGCCAGGTTGGCGGCGCGAGCGATAAAGAACAGCCCTTGCACATTCGCATCCACTACCGCCGGATCCGGAGCGGGAGGATTGTTGGCGTCCGCCGGAGGCGGGGGCGGGGTTGCCGATTTGGGCGGATTGCCGGCAGAGTAGTAGGCCAGCGCCAGAGGATAGACGTCCGTGAGGTTACTGGGGTTCTGATTTACCGCCGCCCGCAAGTGTTCCTCAGCGCTCTTGAAATCCTTGTTCTGAAGAGCGGACAAACCCACCGCGCCGTTGAAAATGCCGCCGACCTGATCTTTGAGTTTGGTCCAGTCGGCATCGGACATGCCGTCGGGCTTGGGCGCCGAAGCGATTGCCTGCAGCCCTTTCTCCCCATACTGGGCGGCGGCGGCCAGGTTCTGCTGCGGATTCTGGTTGGCCTCCGCCTGCCGCCGGTGGCTGTAGGCCAGCAGGGCCAGGGCGCGCAGATTGTTGGGATCGGCCTGCAAAAGCCGGTCGGCGGTGGCCTGCATCTTGGCCGTATCGCCGGTTTGTTCGTAGGCGGCCATGAGCAATTCCAACGCGTCCTTCTTCATGACGCTGTTGGGATATTGCTGCAGGAAGGACTCCAGGGCGCTGGCCTTCGCCTGTGGATTGCTCTGCTGCATCGCGCCCACATAGGCGTTGTATTCCGCCGGATCCTTGATTTCGGGGCCCTTCTGCTGCGACGCCGCGGGGGCCGCCTGGCCGGCGGTGGAAGGCTGTTGCGCAGGCGCCGGTAGAACCGACAGAGCTTCCATGACCGCAATGGCAGTTAGGACCAGCACCATGCTGACAAGCGTCTTCTTCATTCCTTGCTCCTCCAGATTTCTCGGGAAACTAGCGGTGACTCCCACCCAGGGTACGCAACTGCGTCCCCAAGCCTCTGGCTCGCGCCCCAAGCTTAGCGCCGGGCATTGGGCGAATGGGCTCCGTCCCGCACCGCGCGTTTCAGCCAGTGTGCTGCAGGCCTTTACACAGAGAGCCGGATTATATGTATGTAGAACCGTGAAGGCAAGTTTGCCGGACGCTTCCCGTAACAACTGAGATGCTGCTGGCGGGACGGATGGATGTTTTTGGGAGTTTTTAGGGCGCCACGGGCTGGAAAAACCTGTATCCATTCCTGGCCTGGAAAACGGTAAGAGAATCCCAAGGGCGGTGTGGCGGCAGGTTAGCCGGTTACCGCCCCTGGGTAAACATCAGGAGCGTTTCTTCTTGCGGGTGGCCACGCCGGCGGCCAGCGACCCCATGCCCAGCAATCCCAGCAGCGGCAGCGGCGAAGCTGTCTGCGGCAGGTTGCCTGACTTGGCGCCCTTATGGTGACGGGTGGTTGTGGTCGTGGTGCTGGTCTGATCGGTGGTTCCCTGCGTTGCGGTTCCCTGGTCCGGAGTGGTTGCGCTTCCCTGCGCGCTCGGGCTGGTCTGAGTAGCGGTGGGGGAATTTGCGGGATTGGAATTCGGATTGTTCTGGTCTGTCTGGGCCACAGAGATGCCAACCGCGATCAGCATCACTGCCAGCAGAAATAGCAGTTTTTTCATCGTATCCTCCAATGCAAGAGCTGTTACGGTTATCTTTCCTTAGACCCGGGTTGTGTGCGGCGGGTTTGCCGTCCCTTCCCCCCGGATGGGGAGGTGAGTAGTTACTCCGGGGAGAGAGAGCAAATGGGTATAATCGCCCTACCTTGAGACCCCGCTATTTACTTGCTGGTGTGGTGTGTGTGGGCTGGATTTTGGCTGGTTTAGCCATCAGCCAGCAAACCGCTTCTTCGGTGCAAACCCTGGTAGTAATGCCCTTCGAGAATCGCTCCAGTGCGCCCGGGCTGGAGTGGATTTCTGAAGCTTTTCCCGAGGTGCTGGGGCAGCGCATGGCCCTGGATGACCTCTATGTGCTTGGCCGGCAATACCGGCAGCAGACCTTCGACCGAGCCGGCATTCCCACCGGCATTCATCCTTCCCGCGCCACCCTGTACCGCGTTGCCGAGCAGATGGATGTGAATTATGCCGTGCTGGGCAGCTACAGCTTCGACGGGCAGACGTTCAGCGCCAAAGCGCAAGTACTGGACATGAGGCAGCGCCATCTTTCGCAGGAAGTGACGGAGAGCGGCCCCCTGCCGGCTTTGTTGAACGTACAGAACGCCCTGACCTGGGACTTGCTGCGCCTCGTGCAGCCGGGTTATGCGATATCGCGGCAGGATTTCCTGGCAGCCGCCCCGCCCCTTCGCCTGGATGCATTTGAAGACTATATCCGGGGATTGATCGCGCCCACGGAAGCAGACAAGCTGCAGCGCCTGCGCGACGCCCTTCGCCTGAATCCTTCCTACAGCGAAGCCATGCTGCAGTTGGGCAAAACTTAT
>DATGGJ010000543.1:0-1599 GCA_035308585.1 Terriglobales bacterium | reverse complement strand
TCCCGGTCATGGCCAGCCTGCGCATTGTGTGGCAACGCTGGAGAATTTATGCGGAAAAGAGAAAATTTGGCCCGCTCGAAGGCTACATCGCGGTAGCGCCCAACACCGGACAGAAGCTTTAGCTCTACTCGCCCTGGCTCTTCTGCACAAAAACTTAAGTCTCTGCCAAATGCGTGACTACACTCCGGTTGAGATGTTGTACGTCAAATCCCGGTGTGAGCGGGATGAAACGGCCTGAGCGTGACACCGGCAAAAACTAAAGTCACATAAAGGATACTTCGGTTGAGCTGCTAAGACGTTCCAATTGAAGACTTCCCCGTTGAGCCACCCCCCAAAGTAACTTTCGGAGCCTCTTCCATAAGGCTACTGTCCTGAAGTAAGGCGAACAATTTGAGCGCCCGTGTGTTTGCAGGGGTAGGCGGTTGTGGCGCTCAGCCAGCGACGCAACTCAAAGGGGAGCCGGAGTGAGAGCCGCGGGTGACGCGGCTTTCGGGAGATAAAGCAGCCATGAAAAGCTCGGGGAAATGGGGATTATGCATTTTGACGGCGGTCCTGCTGGTCAGCGCGGCTGCCACGGCGGACGATGATCCGCCCGGCCGCGTGGCGCGGGTGCAGTATATGTCGGGCCAGGTGTCGCTGCAACCCGGTGGAGAGAACGACTGGGTGCCGGCCGTGCTCAACCGGCCTTTGACGACTGCCGACCGGCTGTGGACTGACCAGGACGCGCGGGCGGAACTGGACTTGGGCAGAGCGGCCATGCGCGCCGATGCGCAGACCAGCCTGACGCTGACCAACCTCAGCGACAACATCATGCAGGTGGAACTGGACCAGGGCACGCTGAACCTGCGCGTGCGGCGCCTGTATCAGGGCGAAACCTACGAAATTGATACGCCCAACCTGGCCTTCACGGTGATGCGCGCGGGCGAGTACCGCTTCGACGTCGATCCCAATGGCGATACGACCGTGGTCACGGTGTGGCGCGGAGAGGGCGTAGCTACCGGCGAAGGCCGGGCGGTCAGCATAAAGGGCGATCGCCAGGCCCGTTTCAGCGGCGGCACTTCCCTGGAGCATCAGATGTATGACGATCCGGAGCGCAACGGATTTGACGATTGGTGCCGGGTGCGGGACCGGCGCGAAGAGGATTCGGAATCCGCGCGCTACGTTTCGCCCGACGTGATTGGCTCGGGCGACCTCGACCATTACGGACGTTGGCAGACCACGCCCGATTATGGCCCGGTGTGGGTACCGGCGGTGGCGAACGACTGGGCTCCCTATCACTATGGACACTGGGCCTGGGTCGAGCCCTGGGGCTGGACCTGGGTGGACGATGAACCCTGGGGATTCGCTCCCTTCCACTACGGCCGCTGGGTGTACTACGGCGGAGCCTGGGGCTGGGTGCCGGGGCCGCGCGTAGTGCGTCCCGTGTACGCCCCCGCGCTGGTGGCATGGGTGGGGGGTGGCGGAGTCAGCATAGGCATTTCCATCGGACAAGCGCCAACGGTGGGCTGGTTCCCACTGGGCTATGGCGAACCTTATTTGCCGCCCTATGGAGGCAGCCGCAACTACTTCCGGCAGGTGAACGTTTCCAACACCCGCATC
>DATGGJ010000542.1:0-3127 GCA_035308585.1 Terriglobales bacterium | reverse complement strand
GTAATGTGGAGCTTTGTCCGCCTTTTGCGCCGTGCCATCTGGCGTGCGGTTCAGCACGACGCTTTTACCATGGCCAAGGCGGCCGCCTATTCCGCTATTCTCACTCTTTTTCCCGCCTTGCTGGTGGTTGGGGCCGTGCTTGCCACTTCCCATCACACCGCGCCCATGTTGCGGGAGATCTCCTACGCTGTGGGCAAGATTCTGCCTACCGGCAGCGCTACCGCCGTGGCCTACCTGAAAGGCGCCACCAGCCGCCCCGTTGGCCTGCTCATCACCACTTCCCTCATTACCTTGTGGACCTCTTCCGGCGTCATGATTTCCTGGATGGAAGGCTTTCGTAATGCATACCAGCTGCCCAAAACCTGGGGCCTGCTGAAGGAGCGCATGATCGCCTTTGGCCTGGTGATTATGGCCGGCATCCCCATGCTGTTCGCTACTATCCTCGTAGCCTTCGGCACCCAGATTGAAACCCGCGTGATCTTCTACGTCGGGCATGCTTACGGTCCCTACGTGCTCATCATGTGGACCCTGATCCGCTGGACCATCGCCATTTTGACCAGCATCGCCGTGCTGGCCCTCATCTACCACCACGCCGTGCCTCGCACCCAGCCCTGGCACACCGTGCTTCCCGGAGCCTGCCTGGGTACGGCCGCCTGGTTCGCCGCCACCATGGCCTTCGGATGGTATTTGCGGCACTACGCCGAATACAGCATTCTCTATGGTTCCCTCGGTATCGCCATTGCCCTGCTGGTGTGGATGTTCATGGTTTCAGTCATCGTCGTGGTGGGCGCGGAAATGAATGCCATGCTCTTCCCCCGCTGCCTGAACCTGAAGGACCGCCCGGCCAAACACCGCGAGCCGGAAGTTTACGTCCGCTGATCAGAAGATAATGTGTGTAGCTGTGGCGCCCTCGCCCGCGAACCTCGGCAGGCAGCACCCTCGGTGCTAGCTTCCAGTGCGGGCTTTCATTGAAAGGGTTGCCAAATTGCCCCACATCCCCAACAATGTTGCCCATGGATTTTTCAGTTGCTCCTTCCCTTCCCGCGGAGCGCCCGCGTGGATAAAACCGAGGCTCCCGAACTTCTGGAAACAATGGCGGTGCAGGGGGAAGCCGGCAATAAGAATGGCGCGGGCGCGCTTACCGAACGCCGCGCCAAGATCATCTGCACCCTGGGCCCGTCTTCCAACTCCGAGGCCATGATCCGCGAACTGCTGGGCGCGGGCATGGACGTGGCCCGGCTCAACTTCTCTCACGGCACCCATGAAGAGCATGCCCGCGTGATTGAGCGCGTGCGTCGCGCGGCGGAGAAGGAAGGCCGCACCGTGTGCATACTGCAGGACCTGCAGGGCCCCAAAATGCGCACCGGCCGACTGAAATACCGCACCCCCGTGGCCCTCAAGACGGGCTCGCGCGTCACGATCACCCCGCGCGACGTGCCCGGCACCACCTCCGTGATCTCCACCACTTTCCAGGACCTGGCGCGGGAGGTGAACACGGGCTCGCGCATCCTGCTTTCCGACGGCCTCATCGAGCTGCGGGTCAAGGCCATTCGCAATGAGGACGTGGAGTGCGAGGTGGTGAACGGCGGGCTGCTGGCCGAGCACCAGGGCATCAACCTGCCCGGCGCCGTGCTCAGCGTGCCTTCGCTCACGCAGAAGGATTACAAGGACCTGGAATTTGGCCTGGAGCATGGCGTGGACATTGTGGCCGTCTCCTTCGTGCGCTGCGCCGAAGACGTGCGCCGGGTGAAGCGCCTTATCGGTGAGCGCAAGAGCGATGTGCCCGTCATCGCCAAGCTGGAAAAACCGCAGGCGATCGAGGATCTGGACAACATCCTGGAGGCGGCCGACGGGGTGATGGTGGCGCGCGGCGACCTGGGCGTGGAAATGCCGCCGGAAACCGTGCCCATCATTCAGAAAAATGCGATTCGCCGGGCCTCTGACTTCCGCAAGCCCGTCATCACCGCCACCCAGATGCTGGAATCCATGATCGAGAACCCCCGTCCCACGCGGGCCGAGGCCAGCGACGTGGCCAACGCGGTTTTTGACGGTACCGACGCGGTCATGCTTTCCGGCGAAACTGCCAGCGGGCGCTATCCCCGGGAAGCGGTCACCATCATGGCCCGCATCGTGGTGGAAGCGGAAACTCACCTGCGCGATTCCGAGCCTCCGCGCCGCCGCCGCGAGCACCGTGCCAGCTTCTCTATTGCCGAAACCATCTGCGAATCCATTGCGCACGCCGCGCAGGACGTCAAGATGCGAGCCATAGCCGTGTTCACCGATACCGGCAACACCGCCCGCCTCATCTCCAAGCATCGTCCGCGCGTCCCGGTCTTTGCCTTCACCCCTTTTCCCGAGGTGGGCAACCGCCTCAACCTGCTCTGGGGCGTGCAACCGGTCGTGCTGCCGCAGGCCGCACGCTCTTCCGAGGAAATGGTGCAAGGCGCGGAGCGGCAGTTGCTGCAATTGGGCAAAGTCGCTCCCGGCGACGTGGTGGGCGTAGTGGCGGGCACCCAGCAGACATCCGGCTCCACCAACTTCATTCGCTTGCAAGTGGTGAGTCCTCCCGACCAGCGCCGCCCCGAGCGCCGCAGTACCGGAAGGTCCGCCGCCTTTCCGCGCCGCCGCAAATAGTGGAGGTAGCTGGAAATGTGTGGGCACAGACGCCCCCGCCCCGGCGAGCGAAGCTCGCCTCCTCTTCGGGTACCGTCTCGCCGGGTGTCCGGCGGGCATCCCGCCCGCCATCCGGAGAATTTTTGAACCCGCTGCCTTCCGGGTCGTACACTAAGCCCAACAATGCCGGAAATTTTCTCCATTGCCGTTTTCGAGCCCCTCGAAGGTAAAGAGCAGGAAGCTCTGGAGACCCTGCGCGGCCTGATTCGCCTGCTCGGGGAAAAGAACTATAGCCGTGACTCGCTCTTTCGCGATCGCGCCTCGCGCCGCTACCTCGATCTGCGCTACTGGACCTCGGAGAAGGCTCGCCAGGATGCACACGAAGATCCGCAGGTGCACAACTACTGGGCGCGCCTGGGAAACCTGGTGCGCATCGAGCAGGTGTTCGAAACCTTTGACCCGGTGGACGTCTGATTGGAGTGAAGTTTGTGGGCGGCCGTCCGTCGCGTCCGTA
>DATGGJ010000541.1:0-4375 GCA_035308585.1 Terriglobales bacterium | reverse complement strand
CCTGCGCGATTTCGGGCGCGTGATTCTGTACGGCACCGCCACCGGACAGCAGCCCAGGTTCGACACGCGCTCCATGTACGCCAAGAGTTCCAGCGTGCACGGGCTGTGGCTGAGCCGGTTATCCCTGAAAGAAAACATCATGCAGCCAGCCTGGGAGAGGATGTCCGGCTGGATCAAGGAAGGCAGGCTGCGGCCGGTGGTGGGACATGTGCTGCCGCTGGAGCGGGCAGGCGATGCTTTCCGGCTCATGCTGGAGCGCAAGAATTACGGAAAGGTTGTGCTCACTGTGAGTTGATGATGAACCGGCATGCCTGAGGTGTACCCCGATAAAATCCCGTTCAATTACAAGTCGGGGGCGGGCTCTGCAGCTTATTTGCTGTCGCGTAAATATTGCCGCGGTATGGGCCGCATTTTGGTTTCGTTCGTCCACTGCGCGCTGACGATCCACCAGCGGCGGCCATCGTTAACCAGGCTGATGCTGTTAATGCCGCGAACATGAGTCTGGTGGTTATGTTCGGTGTCGGTTGACTCGTAGGTGCTCCACACGTGGGCCACCTTGCCGTACTGTTCGGTGCGGCGGGCGATCTCCTTTTCCAAATGCGAACGCTCCGGATGTTGGGCGGATTGCAGCATCCTGGTGATCTGCTCGATGCTGCCGGCCCGTAAGGCCGGTTTTCCATCCTGGTCGCTGGCGCTAATCAATTGCGCTCCTGGCCGAAAAAGCGACGCAAAGCGCTGCATGTCCGCTGACTTCCCCGCGGGATGAGAAATGGCGGCGTAGGAGGCGAGGATAAGCGCGTCTATGGAAGAGACGTCCTGGGAGCGCGCCGGAGGAGCCTCTTGCGCGGCACAGGAGACTGCCAGCAGGACCAGCAGCGCGATCGGCAATTTTCCCGGGAACAAGCGCTTCATGATGTTCTTGCCCTCCAGACCAGAGTAAGCGCGGCGTCGCACTGCACACAACACCGCAGGAGTGTTGCGAACCAGGTTGCGCAAGAGCGCAATTTTACTTGCTACCAGCGCTGCGTTATTGACGTCCAATGAGGCGAGCGCGTCCGAGCGGAAGAAATATCGTGCAGGGAACTTTCGTGAAGGCCGTGACGTAATCTGATTTCGGCAGCACAAGTCGCAAACAGTCGAAAGGGGTTAAACGAGGATTGTTCTCACCCGCGGTTTGGCGGCCCAGGTGGGAAGAATCGGGTAAAGGGCGCGTCCTTGCGGCCGGTCCTTGTGCGTTTAACCCCGCCACATTGTAGGCCATCGGAGGGAAGAAAACACCTCCGGGCCGGAGCGGGCCGCCCAATTACCCCCATCGGGAGAAAAAAAGGGAGGCACTATGAAAAGCTCAAAGATCACCGGCGGACTGGTTCTGGCACTGGCAGTGCTCTTATCCACCGCCGCATTCGCCGCCAGCAAACCAGGCTCGCTCTACCTGGGCGAGGCCGCACAACTTAACGGAAAGCAGATTCCCGCCGGCACCTACCAGTTGCAGTGGGAAGGGAACGGGCCAGCAGTGCAAGTGTATGTGATGAAGGGCAAGCAGGTCGTTGCCAGCGCCCCCGCCAGGGTGGAGCAAGTTTCAAACAAGCCCGACCATGGCGCCGCCGTGGTGGACACCGCGGGCGGCTCGCGCACCCTGGTAGAAGCCCGCTTTGCCGGCAAGAACTATAAGCTGGTATTCCCCAGCCCCGAGGCGCAGGCGCAGAACATGCGCAACGGGTCAAATCAATCCAATCGCTAAACGACCGCTGAGTGACAAAAAGGGAGCACGTTCGTGCTCCCTTATTTTTTCCTCAAACTCCGGTTGTCGGACGCCAGAACCCGGCCTGCGCTGGGGTGCCGTCGTTTACTGCACGGTCAGACTGGTGGAGTTGGTAATGCCTCCTGAGTTGGCGCCGATGGTGGTGCTGCCCACACCGGCGGCTGTAGCCAGGCCCGCCGTGCTGGGAGCGTTAGCGATGGTGGCCACGGAAGCCGACGACGAACTCCAGTGGACATTCAGGGTTATGTCCTGGGTGGTGCTGTCGCTGAACGTTCCGGTGGCGGTGAACTGCTGCTTGCTGCCGTTGGACGCGATAGAGTTTGCCGGCGTGATGGCGAGAGAGACCAGCGTGCCGTTGCTGACGGTAAGAGTGGTGGTTCCTTTCAGCCCGGAAGCGCTGGCGGTGATAGTGACGCTGCCCGTACGCTTGCCGAAAGCGGTTCCGGAACCGCGCATGGATGCGACCTTGGGCGTGGACGACTTCCAGGACACGCCTGCCAGGTTGCCTCCGGTGCTGCCATCGCTGAAGGTGCCAACCGCCGTGAACTTCACGAAGGTGCGGGCTTCAATGCGGGGATTGCTGGGCAGAATGGCGATGCCCACCAGCTTGACGGTAGTGACCGTGAGATTCGTACTCCCGGTCACTGAATCCAGAACCGCGTTGATGGTCGTACTCCCCGCAGCAACGCTGCTTACCAGTCCCTGGTTGTTGATGGCGGCAGCGGCAGGGTTTGACGAGCCCCACAACGCGGAGGCAGTCACGTCTTGCGAACTGCCGTCGCTGAAGCTGGCCGTAGCGGTGAACTGCTTGGTGGTGCCAACGGGCATATTGGAGTTGGCTGGTGTCACTGTGATGGCGGTTACGCTAGCGCCGGTGACGGTCAGTGCGGCCGTGCCGGTGACTGAACCGGAAGTGGCGGTAATAGTGGCGGTGCCGGTGCCCACCGCGGTGGCCAAGCCCGAGGAGTTAATGGTGGCCACCGAAGAGGAGGACGAGGACCACGTCACCGAAGTCAACAGCTGCGTGCTGCCGTCGTTAAAACTGCCGACCGCGCTGAACTGCTGAGCGGTGCCGAGCGCAATCGAACTTGGCGTCGGAGTCACCGAGATGGAAACCAGGTTGGCGGCAACGACGGTGAGCTGAGTGGTATCGGTAAGCGAGCCTAGCTTGGCGGTAATGGTAGCGCTTCCCGCGCCCACGGTTGTAGCCAGGCCAGAACTGTTGAGGGAGGCGACCCCCGGCGCTGACGAGGTCCAGGTGACACCGCTGACCAGGTCCTGTGTGGAGCCGTCGCTGTAAATCGCGGTGGCGGTGTATTGCTCGCCGATGCCGATTCCCAAGGTCAGGCCATCCGGCGTGACCACGATGGAACTGATGGTCGGGGCGGTGACCGTCAGGCTGGTGGAACCTATGATGGTGCCCAAGCTGGCAGTGATTGTGGTCGAGCCTGCGGCGACACCGGTCGCCAAGCCCCCGGCATTAATCGTAGCGGTGGCGGTTGCAAAGGAGGCCCAGTTGACCAGAGCGGTGAGGTCGCGGCTGCTACCGTCCTTGTAAGTGCCGGTGGCCGTACACTGCAGGGTGGTGTTGACCGGCAAAGAAGAACCGCGGGTGAGACCGCGATGGAGGCCAGATTGGTGGCCGCGCTGGTCACCTGAACAATAGCCGTCGCCTGCATTTGTCCCGAGGTGGCGGTCACAGTGACAGTGCCCGCGCCTACAGCCGTCACCTTGCCTGCGGCTGCAATGCTGGCAACGCTGGAATCGGAACTTTTCCACTGCGCAGATGCGGTCAGATCCTTGCTGCTGCCGTCGCTGTACTTTCCTGTGGCGGTGAACTGCAGGGTTGCGCCAGGAGCAACACTGGCATTCCCCGGAGTCATCTGCAGCGAGGACAAGCTTAAGCTCACCGGCGGCGGAGGATTGTTGTTGGACTGTGCGCCACCGGAGCCGCAATTGGTCAGCACCAGCGTCAATACTAGAATGATGGTAGTCGGCAAAACCTTTGTCATGGGATTTTCCCTTACGTAGTGCGTAGGAGCATCCTAACCGGGAATTTCCCATTTTCAGCCTCGCCGCCATTACGTCAGTCACACGACATATGACCAGGGTGGGGGAGGGTACATCCCGTATCCGATATATCCGCCCGTTATGGTATGGGGTATGTACAAGGAAGGATGTGAGTTAGGCGTGCGACTTCGGGTATGTACCACATCCGACATATCGTTGACAGCATGCAGTCACTTGTTGGTGACACCTGCCGGCACGATATGGTTTGTAAAGGAATCCGGTGCAACGAGGCAGGAAATTGACTTTGCCCTTCTGGGCTATAGTCTTTTTGACTCATCATCCCCGGGTCTACGCCCGGGCTACCTTCGCTGCCTCGCGGTTGCTACACACTTACCCCGGGTAGTCTTGGAAGGTAAAGCCGCTATAAGACTGCAGCTAGTACTTGGGCACGCTCGGATCTACTTTGTCGGACCAGGCCAGAATGCCGCCGGCCAGGTTCTTCACCTTGCGGAAGCCCGCCTGCTGCAGGAAGGTGACCGCCTTGGCGCTGCGCACACCGGAGCGGCAGTGGGCCACAATCTCGCGGCTGGAGTCGAGCTCATG
>DATGGJ010000540.1:0-6018 GCA_035308585.1 Terriglobales bacterium | reverse complement strand
AAGGGTTCCAACCGGGGTATCTACTGCGGGTTTTCCGCCAGGTGGTCGCGTCCCGGCACCACCACCACGGCTTGATCCATGGTGGGGGTATACAAAGTGTGCAGCAGCTTGGATTCAGCTTCCGCTTCCGCGGTCGCGCCGGTGCGCATGTAAGCGTCGGCCAGCAGCTTCATGCTGAAAGCGTTGTCGTGGTCTTCCTGCAGGTGGGGAATGGCATCGGGGTACTTGCCCTGCTGCATGAGCCTGGCGCCCAGGGCGGCTTCACAGGAGTGATGCACGGCGTGGCTGTTGCCCTTCGCATTCATGTCTTGCAACTGTTGCATGGCCTGATCGGCGGCGCTCTGGTCGCCGGCATCGCCGGCCCGCACCACTCGCCAGCGCAGCACCCGCGCCAACTCTTCATCTCGATCCGATTTGGGAACAGATGTAGCCTGGGTGAGAACCGTCTCCGCCTGCTGCAGCCGCTTGAGTGCGGCGGCGGGATCGGGTTCATACTGCGCCATCAGGCGATAAATTTCCGCCTCGTGGAAGGGTAATTTGAGGGAGTGGGCTTCGCTGGCCACGGCGGCAAAAGCGGTGTCAGCCTGCGCATAGTTGCGTTCGCGCACATAAGTCATCGCCGATTGCATTTCGAATTCCACCCGATCGGCATCAGTCTCCGCGCCCTCAACCGCTTTGGCATATTCCGCTCGCGCCCTGGGCTCATCCCCCAGCAGGGCGTAAGTGTCGCCGATTCCCAGTTGCGAATAAACGAACTTGGAGTCAATCCTCAGAGCGGCCTGGTAGTGCTGGAGCGCTCCCGGAAAGTCGCCGGAAAGGCGCAGAATCTCAGCGTAGGAATCCTGCGGATTGGGCGCTCCGGGCAGGGCGGCAACGTAACGCTCCATGGCGGGGATAGCGTCTTTGTAATCCCGCGTCAACGCGTAGGCGTAACCCAGGTCATTCAAAGCCGGCGGATACTTGGGGTCAATGGCCAGCGCCTGCTCCATGAACTTGCGGGCCTGGTCGTAGCTTTCCTGGAATATCAGCCAGTTGCCCACCACGTAAAGAAGCTGTTTGTCCCGGGGATACATATCCACCAGGTCGTTCATTGCCTGGATGCCGGCAACGTAGTTATTTTCGCGCACGCCTTCCACCCAGCGAATCAGCAGGCGCTCGCCCACGGTGGCGTGGCGCTCACGGGCCTTGGCTTTGGCCAGTTCGGCGGTTTGCTCAGCCGGATCCTTGCTGTTGAAGCAGATAAAGATATGGGCCAGGGCGAAGTTGGGGTCGCGTTTGGCCGACTGTCGCCATTCCTCGAGCGCCTTGGCGGTCTCCAGGTTAACGAAGTCGGTCATGCCCTGCTCAAACAGCAGGCGGGCGCGTTTGGAGTGCACGGTCAGGGGCAGAGTGGTTCTGCGATGGATATGGCGGAAGTGGCGGATATGCTGCAACTGCGTCCGCAGGCTGGCGGGCTGGGCCACAGCCGGAAGGGTCAGGCACAGCAGCAGAATGCCGATGCGTCGTCGCATGAGCGAGTCTCTTCAGCTGAATTTTTCGTTCTGAAACAGGAGGGTAACACGCGAGTTGCCAGTGGCCAAGGTGTCGCCTGCGTTACCGCCTCGGTACCTTGGTACAAGCCCTTCGGGAGAACAAAAAAGGCAGGCCCGAACTCCGGAGCCTGCCTATGAACTAAGCGATATCAGATGATAACTAGAAGCTGATTTTGGCCGCAAGCTGGATGCCGCGCGGGCCCCCGCCTCCCAGGAAGGGATTGCCGATGCCCACATCGCCGGTGGCGGTCAGAGGCAGGAAGCCGATGCCCCGTCCCGTCGCGTCCAGACCATTGTTCGCCGGGTCAGCTATAAAGTTCGGCAGCAACGGGCTGCTGAAGTTAGGGTGATTCAGGATATTGAAGAACTCCGCCCGCAGCTGCAGAGTGGCGCGTTCGCCGAGCGGCGTGTTCTTGAACACGGAGAAGTTCAATTCCCGGAAATTGGGCCCCAGCAGAGAATTGCGGCCCAGAGTGCCGAAATGGCGCGTGCCGGGAACGCAGTTGGTATCGGCTGTGCCTCCAGAGAGCGTGCATGGCACCGAGAACGAAGCCAGGTTGAGGAAGTTCCCCGGCAGGCCGCCGTACTGAACCGGACCCACCAGGTCGGGCCGGTCGAAGCCTTCTCCGGCGCCCGAGTAATCGCCTTCGAAGTTGTAGTTCAGGTTAAAGGGTTGGCCGGTCTGCAGGTTGAGCACGCCGTCGAATCCCCAGCCATCCGTCACCTTGGCATAGCGCCCCTTCCAACTGGGCAAAGAGTAGACAAAATTCCAGCTGAAGCGCTGGCGGATATCGAAGTTAGAGTTGGCGCGTTCGAAGTTGGGAAACAGGCTGTTTTCCGGTTGCGCCGCGTTGGGCACAAAATCTTCACCATCACTGGCGTTGTCAATGGCGTGCGACCAGACATAATTCACCTGCGATTGCAGCCCATGCCAGTTATCCACCCGCAGCGAGGTCTGCAGCGCGTGGTAGACCGAGCCCGCGGTGGACTCTTCCTGGTTGATATAGAAGAAGTTGGGGAAGGGCCGGGGCACGCCGTAGCTGCTCACTCCGCTGGCCAGGTCAGCCGCCGTAATCGCGGCCTGGCTGGGCTGGTTGATGTCGCGGAAGCGGAACAGCTTGGTTCCCTTGGACCCCACGTAGCCGATCTGCAGGACAATCTTGCTGGCCAACTGCTGCTGAATATTGAGGTTCCAGTTCTGGGTGTACGGCGTGCGGATGTTGGGGTCAGCCCCAAAGAAATCGCTCAGCGGGGCCGGACTGACGTATACCGGAGAGCCGGGAACAATGGGGCCGGAAGTGGCGCCGGCAAAGGAAATTGCCGCCGGGCCTATGCCCGCGTAAGTCGGACCAGGGCAGAAAACGCAGTTATAGGGCAGGTGCCCCATGAAGAAGTCCTGGGAAAACGCGTCGTAAAACACCCCCCAACCCGCCCGCACCACGGTTTTGCCTTTGCCGGTTACGTCATAGGCAAAGCTTACGCGCGGAGCAAAGTTGTTATGGTCGGGATTGTACAGGCCGGAGATGCCATTGGTGCCCACTTGTACGGTGGCGTCAGTGGTGGGATCGAAGCGGTAAAACAGATTGTTCTTCTCGCCTACTACGCCGAAATAATCCCAGCGCGTTCCGAAGTTCACGGTCAGGCGGTTGGTCCAGCGGAAACTGTCCTGCACGTAGAATCCATGGCTGTTTTCGAAACCATGGCGGTTGGTATAGCCCTGGGCCTGGCTGCCGCCGGAAGGAATTCCTTCCAGGAAGGAGGTCAGATCATCGAAGCTCAGTTTGCCGCGGAAATTGGTATCCACAATGTTGGCAATCGTCGTCCGGCGGAACTCGTAACCGAACTTGATGGCGTGTCGCCCCCTGTTCCAGGAGTAGTTATCAATGAAGTGCCAGTTCTGGTCTACGCGCTGGCGCGGCACGGAGGCAGCGGCCCCCAGCACGGAAAAATTGCCCACGCTGATGTGGGGTAAGCCGTAGTTGTAGGCGCTCACTCCGGTGTCCATGCCGATGGAAGCAGGATTGAAGCTCTGGTCCTCGGGGAAAAAACCTTCCGCGAAGCGGTTCCACCCCAGGCGAGCCTCGTTCACCTGCTGGGCGTTGACGATCTTCACGTAGGAAAGCGATACCAACTGCACCCGGGTTGGAGTGATGGTGTTGTAACCGGGAAGAACGCCGCCGCCCTGCAGCGCCAGGGGGAAGCTCTGGTCGCTGTTGCCGAAGTAATAGCGCCCGGTCAGCATGTTCTTGGCATTGAAGTTGTGGTCAATCTTGGCGATTACGCTGTCAATGCTGTTGCGGAAGTTGGTAGTCGTCGAGAGATTGGGACTGGTACAGCCGGAAGCATCGCTGCCTGCACCGGCAATATTTGGCGTCGGCCAGGGATTCCGGTTCAGCAGCGCGGTCATGGTCGGACTCAGCGTCCCGCCACCGCCCAGGATGCTGGCCTCGGTCGCGGAAATTACCGCCGGATCGGGCACGCAGTTCAGACTGTTCAGGCCTCCGGTCTCGCGCTGGCCTTCATAGTCGAGGAAGAAGAAAGTGTTGTCTTTCACAATCGGGCCGCCCAGCGACCCGCCGAACTGGTTGTTGTGGAACGAACTCTTCGGATTGGGCACAAAGTTGAAGTAGTTGCGTGCGTCCATCGCATTGCTGCGGAAGTACTCCAGGGCGGTTCCATGCAGGCTGTTGGTGCCGCTCTTGGTCACGATATTGATGATGGCGCCGCTGTTGCGCCCGTACTCCGGCTCGTAATTGGAGAGCACGCGCAGCTCCGCCACCGCGTCTATGGGCAGGATGGTAGCCGGGTCGCCGAACACCCCCGCTTCATTGATGGAAGGATCATTGCGATAGCCGTCGTTCATGTCGGTACCGTCGAGCAGAAAGTTGTTCGACCGGCCGCGCGAGCCGTTCATGGAAAACTCGCCAAAAGAGCCGGGGGAATCCGTGATCTGGTCGGGAGAACCGGAGATGCCGGGATTGAGATAAATGAGTTTGGTGTAATCGCGGCCGTTGACCGGCAAGTTCTCAATGGTATGGGCTGTAAGCGTGCCGCCCAGTTCGTTGGTAGTTGTGTCCACTTGCGGCAGGCTCTCAGCGGATACAATCACCTGCTCCGCCACTTGGCCGGTTTTCAGGCTGGCATCTACGCGCTTTTCCGCGGCGACGGTCACCGCGACGCCGCTGGCGACGAAGGTCTGGAATCCGCTCTGCGAGATGGTCACCGAGTAAGTCCCAATGGGTAACTCAGGAACGTTATAGGTGCCATCACTAGTGGTCTGGGTGACGCGCTCCAGCCCGGTGGCCGTATTGCGCACCGTCACCTTGGCGCCGGAAACCACTGCCCCGGAAGGGTCGGTCACCGTGCCCAGGATGGTTCCGCGGAAGGTCTGCGCTGACAACCCAACTGCCGTTAGCAGGAAAATTCCCAGGAATAAACGAATCTTCATGATGATTCTCCTATGCTTCCTTGCAGCACAATGAGGCCGAAGGCCGATCGGTTCAGGCATTCAGCGTTCCGGCCCTCGAACCGACACGCCCGGTGAATCTGGGTAAAAATGAAACATACTGACCGGATGGGCCGAGCCTACAGCCAGAGCGAACCCGGCGCAATGTTGAGAAAAGGAAAAAACGGGCCAAATCTACTGAAAGTGGGTGTGGGAGTCAACCATCAAAATGCCGCTCGCAAGCATCTGATATTGCAAGCTTGCCCAAAATGGGCCTCCCGGGAGGGTCTATGGCGCGATGCATTGCCTTTGATAAGGCCACGGCACAAGCCGTTTCCAGGAATTTGCACCTCCTCACCGTGTGCGACCCCGAAGCCGATCCGGTGCAGTCCGCCCTTCACAGCAACTCTCCCACTTCTCTGCTCGCGGTCCCGGCGGAGGACGGAAAACGCGTGCTGGTGGCAAAGTTCCAGCGCCGCCACAGCCTGCTTCCGCATGCGGCCAGCAATGATCCCGTAGCTTTCGAGGCCAGCGGTTTTCTCGGCCTGGGCGATCAGCCGGTCTACATCCCAGAGGCGCAGGCGGCGAAAAAGTGGTGGCAGAGGATTCTCGAGTAATCCGAAAAATTACGAGGTTACAAGGTTAGAAGCTGAAAGCCAGGCCGCCGCGCAGGGTACGGGGCGCCTGCACCAGATACACCGTCCGCCCATCTTTGCCCATAACCGGCACATATCCCTGGGCAAGCAGATTATTCACCTCCAGCAGGGCCTCAACGTGATTGACCATGAACATGGAACCAGGCAGAGGTTGGCGGATAAAGAAGTTCCAGTAAGCGCCCGCCTGTCCGGGGGAGGTGTCGAACATGTCTACCGGGGTAACCGCATCGGCATTGATCCAGCGGTAGGAGGCAATCCAGCGAGTCTTCAGCTTGGGAGCCGTGCCGCTCATTTTGCCGGTTACGGCCTGGCGCCGGACGTTGCGCAGGCTGCCGTCCAGGGCTTCCCAGGAAGTATTGGGAGCCACGTCCAGGGCCCCGCCGTA
>DATGGJ010000539.1:0-3139 GCA_035308585.1 Terriglobales bacterium | reverse complement strand
AGCAATGGCGGCACACAATCTATTGACAATCCTTCCGAGTACAGCAAGGTGGCCAAGCGGCTGCTCGCCGAGCTGGGCATCCACCTGCAGGAGTTTTACCGCGACTACGACACGAAACTTTATTCGCATTTGCGGACGGCGTGCTTCTTCGACCGGGAAACCTTTGGCTCCGACCGCCTGGTAGTGGGCATGAACACGCTGGCGTGGAAGGAATTCCTGGGCCAGACTCCGCTCTCCGAAGCCGTTCAGCGCGATATTGCACGCGTGTACACCGAAAAAGTTGACTACATGGCGGGCATGTCGCCGGCGCAAAAGCGCGCCACCCTGGCAAAAATCAGCTACGCCGATTTCCTCACCAAATACTGCAAGGTGAGTCCGCAGGCGCTGGCTTTCTTCCAGAAGTTTCCCCACGACCTGTTCGCGGTGGGCATAGAGGCGGTTTCGGCCCTCTCCTGCTTCGAGAATCCAGATGACTACGAATCCTTCAAGTATGCCGGCTTCGAAGGGCTGGGGCTGGGCGAGCCGCATGACCAGGACCCCTACATTTTCCATTTCCCGGATGGCAACGCCTCCATCGCTCGCCTGCTGGTGCGCTCGCTGATACCCGGCAGCATTCCCGGGCGGACCATGGACGATATTGTGACCGCGCGCGCCGACTACAGCCGGCTGGATCAAGCAGGAACGCCGGTGCGCCTGCGCCTGAACAGCACAGCGGTGCGGGCGCGGCATATGGGACCGCCGGAGACGGCACAGCAAGTGGAGGTTGACTATGTGCGCGGCGGCCAACTGCTGACGGTAAGCGCCGGCAGGTGCATCCTGGCCTGCTACAACATGATGATTCCCTACCTGTGTCCGGAGCTGCCGGAGAAGCAAAAAACAGCGCTGCACTATGACGTCAAAGAACCGTTCATTTACACGCACGTGGCGCTGCGCAACTGGAAACCGTTTGCCAGGCTGGGGGCGCAGCAGATCGTGGCGCCTGGAGCATATTATTCGCTGACCAAGCTGGATTTCCCCGTCAGCATCGGCAACTACGAGTTTCCCCACAAACCCGAAGAACCCATGGTGCTGTTCCTGCTGCGCTGCCCGTGCAAGCCAGGCCTGCCACGCCAGGCGCAGTACCGGGCAGGGCGCTGGGAACTGATGGCCACGCCCTTTTCCACTTTCGAGCGCAACATCCGTGACCAACTGCAGCGCATGCTGGGCGTTGCCGGGTTCGAGGCCGCGCGTGACATTGCCGGCATCACCGTGAATCGGTGGGCCCACGGCTATGCTTACGAATACAACTCGCTTTCCGATCCCGACTGGCCCGAGGAGCAGAGGCCGTGCGTGATCGGGCGGCAGAAGTTTGGGCGCATTTCCATCGCCAACTCCGATGCCGGCGCCAGCGCCTACACCGATACCGCCATTGACCAGGCCTGGCGGGCGGTACAAGAGCAAAACTGATTTTTAACCACCGAGGGCACAGAGGGATTGAAGACTGAAGATTTATGTCTCTATCAAATCGGCCCTGTAGCTATCTGATCCGAAGGTCAATCGATTCCTCTGTGTCCTCTGTGTGCTCTGTGGTTAATTACGTTGACCGACCCCGGCTTGGCGCTTGACAGCACGCCTCATTGCCGTACATTCAGTTATATTCATTTTTGCCTGCTATGAAAGAAGCCCGGCACAAGGCCATCCTGGAACTGTTGCGGGAGAACCCCATCGGCAACCAGGAAGAGTTGCAGCGCGCATTGGGCAAGCGGGGGATCAGGGTGGGGCAGGCAACGCTTTCGCGCGACATCCATGAACTGGAGCTGGTGAAGACGGCGGAAGGCTACGCCCTGCCCTCCGGCGGCACGGCCTCGGAAGCGGCGCTGCCTTCAGCCTCGCGCCTGGTGCGGGAGTTCGTGCTGGACGTGCGCCAGGCCCAAAACCTGGTGGTGGTAAAGACCGCGGTGGGCAGCGCGCAACCGGTGGCTGCCGCCCTCGACGGCGAAAACTGGCCGGAAGTGGTGGGCACCATAGCGGGCGACGACGCCATATTGATTGTGGCGGCCAACAACAAGAACGCCGCCCGGCTGGCGCAGCGGGTGCGGGAGTTGCTGGCCTGATCCAGCGAAAATGCGAGCAGAAGCACTGGGCGCCGGGCGGCTGCCGGCCTTTTGAGCGAACCTTCCTGAGTGATCCCATCCTCCGAACCCACCTTTGGGCTTGACAGGCCATCCCATTTCCGTACAATCGAATGAATATTTATTCATAACTATTCATCTTTATTCATCATGAAAAAAGCAGGCCAGGCTTTCGCGGGATCCCATCCTGCCGGCGGCGGCGAACAACAAAGACGCCTTCGGGCTGGTGCCGCGCCCGCGGGAGCCGCCGGCCAGATGCCGGCCAAAATACAAACCGCGGTTCTGGGCGCGAGCGGCTATGCCGGGATGGAACTGGCTCGCCTGCTGGCGCGACATCCGGGTGTGGGCAATTCCCTGCTGCTGCGCCGGGAGGCAGAGGGTAACAACGGCTCCGGCATGGCCCCAATTCCAGCCAACGGACACTCTCACACCTCGCAGCCCTTCTCTTGGGAGGCGCTGGAGAAAGCCAGGGTGGATGTGCTCTTCCTGGCCACGCCCCATGAGGTGTCGCGCACGCTGGCGCCGGAGGCAGTGGAGCGCGGTCTCCGGGTGATTGACCTGAGCGGCGCCTGGCGCTTGAAACGCGAGCAACATCGAGCCATCTACGGCTTTTGCGACGCCGATCCGGACAGGGCCGCCGCTGTCGGCAATAGCGCCGTCTATGGACTGCCCGAACTGAATCGCGAGCGCATTGCCCGGGCGCAACTTGTGGCTAATCCCGGCTGTTACGCCACCTCGGTGATTCTGGCGCTCGCGCCGCTGCTGCGGGCGGGCATGGTGGACCGCGAGCGCGGGATCATTTCCGATTCCAAGTCCGGCGTTTCCGGCGCGGGCAAGGAGCCGAGCGCGCGCACTCACTTCGTCTCGGTAGCCGACAATCTTTCCGCCTACGCGGTTTTCGGCCATCGCCACGTAGGCGAGATTCTGGAGCAACTGGGCCTGGAAGCGGCGGAGTTCACCTTCGCTCCCCACCTGCTGCCCATTCCACGCGGCATCCTGTCCACCATTTACCTGCGTTTGAGGCAACC
>DATGGJ010000538.1:0-3759 GCA_035308585.1 Terriglobales bacterium | reverse complement strand
AAGTGATCGGTTTTTCTGGCTTCTATGTAGTCGCTGGTCCACTGCGCGGGCACCCAGAGGTCAACTTCGGGATCGAGAAACTGGAACTCGCGAGGCATGACGCCGGCCACCGTCTACTTGGCGCCATTCAGCAGCAGGTTCTGGCCAACCACCCGTGCCTTCCCGCCGAAACGACGCACCCAGAGTCCGTAGCTCAACACCGCCGTGGGCGGCGCGCCGGGCCGGCCATCATCCGCGGTGAAGGTGCGGCCCAGAGCCGGCATGACCCCCAGCACTGAGAAAAAATTGGCGGTAACGGTATCTGCGTGCAGGTATTCGGGAGCGCCCTGGCCCAGAAGGTTGAAGGAGGTGTGGGTTAAAGCGGCCATACCCTGAAAGGCCTGATTGTGTTTCTGCCACAGGTCGAATGCTACTGGGCTCGGGTTATTGCGGGGAAAGCCATAGGTGGTGTCATCCTGCCAGAGCATGACCAGGCGCGAGGGCTCGCCATAGGGAAGGGGGCGCAGCAGCACCGCGTCGGCGATGTTGAACACGGCGGAAGTGCCGCCGATGCCGAGGGCCAGCGCCGCCCCGGCAAAAAGAGTGAACCCCGGCGCCTTGCGAAACATGCGCACCGCATAATGAAGGTCCTGCCTCATGCGGTCCAGCAGAGGAAGGCCGCGCTGCTCACGGTAGGACTCGCGCAACTGTGCCATGCTTCCCAGCCGGAGCATGGCTTCACGGCGGGCCTGCTCCGGAGCCAGGCCGCGTTGCCGATATTCCTCGGTCAGCATGGCGGCGTGCGACTCAAGTTCCTCCGCAAAGTCCCCTTCCAGGCGGCGCATTCGCGCCCACGCCCATAGCCGCGAGCTCAGGCTCCGTAGCCGCTCCCACATGCCGCCCCCCTTTAAAGCTGCAAAACGCGGCCCACGACCGCGGCAATGCGCTCCCAGTTTTCGGTTTCTTCGCGTAACTGCTTTCGTCCGCTGGCGGTGAGGGAATAAAACTTCGCCTTGCGGTTGTTATCGGATGTGCCCCAGGCTGCCGTGATCCAGCCCTTCTGCAGCAGGCGAATCAGGGAAGCGTAGATGGTGCCCTGGTTGAGCAGCAGCACCTGGCCGCTGACCTGCTCGATGCGGCGGGCGATTCCGTATCCGTGCAAGGGCCCCAGCGCCTGGAGAGTCTTGAGCACCATGAGGTCGAGCGTGCCCTGCAGGACTTCCGCTTTGGCTTCGGTCATACTCCTGTGGTCTCCACACAGGAGTATGGCTCTTGGTCCTGTGGGATGTCAACAGGGAGAGGAATTTCGACCGACCTTGAAACCTGGGAAAGCTTGAAACCTGGAAGTAACCCTGCGCTGAAGGCTGCTGCATCTCACGGATGCTAGACTGTCGAGTCATTCATTCCATGCGGGACAAAATCATTGCATAAGCCGGTTCTGGTGGTGCACGGCGGCGGGTGGGCGATTCCCGACGACATGGTGGAGGCTCACCTGACCGGCGTCCGCGCCGCCATGGCCGCGGGCTGGCACGAACTGGAGCGCGGCGGCACAGCCCTGGACGCGGTGGAAGCCGCCGTGAAGGTGATGGAGGATGATGAGGCCTTCGACGCCGGCCGCGGCAGTTTTCTGAATCGTGACGGCCGGGTGCAACTGGATGCCCTCATGATGGATGGGGCCACGCTGCGCGCCGGCGGGGTAGGTTGCGTGGAGCGCATCCGCAATCCCATCCACGTCGCGCGCATCGTCCTGGAAGAGAGTCCCCACGTGTATTTTGTCGGTCCGGGGGCGGAGCGCTTTGCCCAAGAACACGGGGTGCTGCTGATTGAAAACCAGGAACTGGTGATCGCGCGGGAGGTGGAGCGTTTGCGGCGCATGCAGGCGCAGGGCGAATCCAAGGTTGACGTCTTTTCCGCCTCCCACGACACCGTGGGCGCGGTGGCGCTGGACAGCAAGGGCAACATGGCGGCGGCCACTTCCACCGGGGGCACGCTCAACAAAACACCGGGACGAGTGGGGGATTCCTCTCTCATCGGCTGCGGCTGCTACGCCGATAACCAGAGCGCGGCGGTTTCCACCACTGGCTGGGGCGAGCCCATCATGAAACTGGTGCTGGGGAAATGGACGGCCGATCGAGTGGCGGCGGGCGCGCCTCCGCAACAGGCTGCCAGCGAGGCCATCTCCTACCTGCAACGGCGGCTGAGCGGGCACGGAGGAATCATTGTGCTGGATGCGCAAGGGCGGCTGGGCATTGCCCACAATACCCCCCGCATGGCCTGGGGATTTACCACCCCGGAGCAGCAAGCCAGCGGGATCAAGAGATAAGTTGCCGCTGCGGCTGCGCTCTCTGGGCGGAGGGCTCGCAGGGGAGAGCGCCCGCGCCACAAAAGCCCCGCCCCTTTCTGGTCACGTCTATTTCCCCTCTACGGGCTTGCCTTTAAGACGCGCCTGATGTAAAAACCAGCGGAATTCACGTTCCAAGGTCCGGCTTTGGCTCCCCCCGCGCTGGCGGGTGCAAGACCCGCAGGAGCCGGATTGCGTGCTGGTGTGTCCCCAAAAAGCAAAGCACGACAGGAGTTCCCATGAACAAGCTGGTGAAGCTCGGGTATGCGTTGAGCGTGATGATGTTGCTGGCTGCCACCGCGGTTGCTCAATCCGCGGCTACCGCCGAACTGCACGTTACGGTGAAGGACCCTAAGGGCGCGCTGGTGAAAGAGGCCACCGTGGCGGTGCGCAACGAAGCGCAGAATTTCGGGCGCGTCACCAGCAGCAATGTGAACGGCGTGTACCAGTTTCTGCTGCTTCCTCCCGGGCGTTACGCGGTAAGCGTGGAGGCCTCCGGCTTTGCCAAAACGGTGGCGCAGAACGTGACCCTGACTGTCGGCCAGGTGGCGGAACTGCCGGTAACATTGCAACTGGCCACAGTGTCGGAGACGGTGAGCGTGACCACCGAGGCGGAACTGGTGGAGACGCAGCGCACCGCCTCGGCCACCACCATCAACCAGGAGCGGATCGAGAACCTGCCCATCAATGGGCGCAATTACATCAATTTTGCCCTCACCGACTCGCAAGTGGGACGCGATACCGCGCCCAGCATCGGGGCGGCGCCCACCTCGGGGCTGAATTTTAGCGGCCAGCGGGCACGCGACAATCAGGTGAACGTGGACGGGGCCGACGCCGTGGACAATTCGGTGAACGGCATCCGCTCCACCATATCGCAGGAAGGGGTGCAGGAATTCCAGATCATTAACAACAGTTATGCGGCGGAGTACGGGCGGGCGTCCGGCGGGGTGGTCAACATCATCACCAAGTCGGGATCCAACCAGTTCCACGGCGACGTCTTCGGCTTCCTGCGCAACCGCAACCTGCAGGCCACCAACCCCTTCAGCGTGGACGCCTCCGGCAAGGTGTCGAACCCGGCTTACACGCGAGTACAGGCGGGCACGGCCTTCGGCGGGCCCATCGTGAAGGACAAAACGTTTTACTTTTTCTCTTTCGAAACTACGCGCCGGCACGAGACCGGGTTTTCCAACATTGGGGCCAACAATTTTGGTCTGGTGCCCTTCGACACCACGCTGGTCGGCATGCCCTTTGGCGTGCTCAACCTGACCCCGGACCAGGTTGGCTTTCTGACTAACCCTTCGGTTCTGGCCCTGGAGCAGGCTGACCCGGCCTTCGCGCAGGCGGTGGGCACCTACGCCGCCGCCGCGGGCGGGGCCTCCGGGGTGGCGCTGAACGGGGTGGTGCCGCAGAACCTGGGTCCGCTGGCGGGCGGCGGCCTG
>DATGGJ010000537.1:0-3113 GCA_035308585.1 Terriglobales bacterium | reverse complement strand
GGCCGTGGTGGGATCGGCCTCGCCGTTTTTGAGCTGGTTATGCGCCAACACCAGCCAGACCCGCGGGTAATGAGCGGGAACGGCATCGAGAGGCGCGTTTCTGGCATTAGCCAGAAAATCCAGGTAGGACATCTTCTCCGCTCCACCGTATTCGGGGAAAATCACACGCATTTCGCGGCGGGCCGGCTGCTGCTCAGAGTAATACTCAAAGGGCATGCGCGCCTGCGCGGAGTGGAACAAGATGCCGTCGCCCCGCATCGCCTGATTCAGAATGAATCCAGTAGCGTCCCGCCAGTCTTCCCTGCCCAGATCGAAATCGGCGCGATAGTATGCCACGGTTCCGCGCACCGATAGGACCAGCATGATAACCAGCAGAATCGTGGAGGCCCAGCGCGAGCGCAAATGCGCCAACCCGGCGGCTGCGAGCAGCACCAGCGGGGCCACGCAGATGAGCAGGTAGCGCGGCAAAAACACTGGGCGAATCAGCGAAAACACGAGAGTGATCGCCACCGGGACCAGCAACCAACTGAGCAGAAACAGGTAGCGCCAGGAATCAAGCGCTAAATTCCGTCCCCGCGCCCATCCTCCTACGGCCAGAGCAATTGCACAACAGGCCACATACGCAAGCAGGAGCGCATCACCGCCGTTGCCGGCCAGGTCGAGCAGGAAGCGGTGCAGATCGCCAAACCCAGGGCGGGCAATCCAGCTCAGAGGCCCGGTTCCGCGGGAGACAATGAACACCGCCAGAGGAAGAAAGAGAAGGCCGATTATTTTCAGACTGCGGCGGAACCCGGCGGCGAGGCGGTCATCGGCTCGCAGGAAATAAAACGCGGCCCCTTGTGCCACCACCACCAGGACGGAGAAGAAGTGGCTGTAGATGGCCAGCACGGAGCAGACGACGTAGCCGGCCCAGAGGCGCCGCGCCGGCTTCTGAATCGCGGCCAGGAGGAACAGGCATGACAGCGCGGTGAGCAGCACGTAAAGGCTATAGCTGCGAGCTTCCTGGGCGTAGCGCACCTGCCAGGCATGGACGCTGAAAAGCGCGGCCGCCAGCAGGCCGACGCCTGAGCTGAACAGGCGTTTGCCCAGCAGATAAATGACAGGAATGGCAGCCAGCGAAATCACCGCCGATAGGGCGCGCACGTAGAAGTCGCCGCTTCCAAAGTGCAGCCAGATCCGCAACAGGCCATAGTAGAAGGCCATGTTGGCTTCGCGCCGCCACAGTATGTGCAGCAGGTTGGAGAGGTCGAGGCGGGCCAGGCTGACGCTCACGCCTTCATCCAGCCAGAAGCTCTTGCGGGCGAGATAAAGGAAGCGAAGTACCGTTCCACCGGCGGTAATGCCCAGCAGCAGGATCAGACAGAGGCGCGGCCCAATGCGCCGGCTCTGCACGGCTGTTTCAGAGGATGGGGCGGCAACCGACCGCATTGTGGAGACATTTTACGCTCTGCCGCAGGAAATTCAGCGCCGCGGATTAACGCGGATAGACGCGGATGGTTTTTATTGCAATCTCGAATCGGTTTGTTCCGTGTTCATCTACGGCGAGGAAGTTCGTTCTTGCCTCAACACCCGGGCGAGAACGCCCGCGCCACACAGCCCTTTCCGATGTAAACATTATAAAATCCGCGTTTATCGGCGTTAATCCGCGGAGAAGAAGTTCGGGTTTAGCCGCCGATGTGGACCATGGTGCGCGAAGGAGGCACGAAATCGTGCTCCCCAATGTGGTGGCGAGCTTCCTTGCGCTGCATGACTCCGAGAATAAAATCACGCAACTGGCCGTCATCAGCGCCGCGGCGCATCACGCCGGCCAGATCATGGTCCCAGATGGAAAACAGGCAGGTACGGATTTTGCCGTCCGAGGTAAGCCGCACCCGGCTGCAATGCCCGCAAAAGGGATGGGAGACAGGGGCAATAATGCCGATTTCGCCCACACCATCGTCGAAGCGGTAGCGGCGCGCGGTCTCGCTGGGATGGCGCGGAATTTCGACCAGCGGCCGGAACGCCGCCATGCGCTCCAGTATTTCTTCCAGGCGAACCACGATTTCCGGGGACCAGACGCGGTCCTCTTCCAGGGGCATGAACTCGATGAAGCGCACGACCACGTCCTCTTCGCGAGCGAACCGGCCGAAGGCGGTGATCTGGTCGTCGTTGAAGCCGCGCAGGAGCACGCAGTTGATTTTCACCGGCCTGAGGCCGGCGCGGCCGGCGGCTCGTACTCCCGCCAGGACCTCCTGAAATCCGTTGGGCACGCGCGTGATGCGGGAAAAGGCCTGCGGGTCAACCGCGTCCATGCTGACTGTGACCCGGTTGAGTCCGGCGTCCTTCAGCGGCTGCGCCAGGCCGGCCAGCAGGTGCCCGTTGGTGGTGATGGCCAGGTCGAGCGGCTGGCCGTCGTGGGTCCGCAGCTTTCCCAGTTCGCGCACGAATTCAACCACACCCTTGCGCAGCAGGGGTTCGCCGCCGGTGATGCGCACCTTGCTGATGCCCATCTCAGTGAAAATGCGTGCCACGCGCAGGTAGTCGGAGAACGGCAACTCGGCGTAGAGGGCTCCCTCGTTACCGGTGCGGCAGTAAACACACTTGTAGTTGCAGCGGTCAGTAATCGAAATGCGCAGGTCGGTGATGGCGCGTCCGAATTTGTCGGTAAGCCGCATGGAACTTTGAATTTTGCGCAGGAATGGAACGAGGCGGGACGACCGTCCGGGCATCGTTTCCTTTCCAAGCGCTCCTCGCGAAGCACGGGAGGCGCGGGCGTTTCCACCAGCACCCTCGGCCCTCTCGGATCAAGAAGGGCCTCGCCGGCGCCGCCAGGGTATGCCCACAGGCGGCGGCGGTCGGAAACAACTAAGAGATTATAATCCGTTGGAGCAAATTTGGTTGTCTTTTGATGATTTCACCGCCAAGACGCAGAGGGCGCAGAGAAGGACTTTCGGTCAAAGGTATTCCAATCCCAGTTTTTCCGGGAGCTCCGCGTCTCGGCGTGGCAGGGGTTTGCCCTTACATATGATGGAATTAAAACGCTGCTGGTGGGCGCAAAATCCGCTTTCCACCCGCTACCACGACGAGGAATGGGGTGTGCCCTCGCATGACGACCGGCACCTGTTCGAAATGAT
>DATGGJ010000536.1:0-3859 GCA_035308585.1 Terriglobales bacterium | reverse complement strand
CCCCGCAGGGCCGATTGTACTGCACGCGAAAGTGTGTGGGAGAGTAGGTCGTCGCCGACTTAAACTATGAAGGCCACGTTCCCATCGGAGCGTGGCCTTTCTGTTTTTGGGATGAGATCCTTCGCTGCGCTCAGGATTTCGGCAGCAGGCTCCCGCTCGTCGCCTGCGGCAACTCGCTCACGCCTGCTAAACGCCTCAAGTTGAGCCCCGCAGGGCCGATTGTACTGCACGCGAAAGTGTGTGGGAGAGTAGGTCGTCGCCGACTTAAATTGTGAAGGCCACGTTCCAAGCGGAGCGTGGCCTTTCTGTTTTTGGGTGAGATCCTTCGCTGGGCTCCGTGTCGTCGATGGACAGCGATCAGACGATACTGTGTGGCGTCATCCCGAGCGCCTTCCGCCGCGAGGGATCTCGCGTGGAGTGCCAAAAAACCTCGTCACTGCACGCAAGATGCTTCGAGGCTAAAGCTCTCAGCATGACGCCCGGCGAGGAGCCGGAAATCACGTCCGATCCGTGTGAATCCTTGGCAAATGAATTTTGCACGGCGTTACCGCGATGCCGTCCCCTTCAGCTTCTGCAGCCTCTCCTCCGCGCTCTGCTGCACCAGCTTCTTGAACGGCTCGGGAATTCCCTTGTCGCCGGGCAGCAGCTCCAACGCTTTCTGCGAGGCCTGAATCGCCTTCTCGTTTTGCCCGTCGGCGAAGTAACCATCGCCCAGGCTGTCATAGGCGTTGGCCGAGTTGGGGTAGGCTTCGGTGTTCAATTGGAACAATGCCACCGCGTCTTTGGTCTGCTTGGCCTGCAGGCGTTCATAGCCCAGCAGGTTGAGCGGCCCTTCGGGGAAGAGGAAGGCATGGGGATCGCGCTTGTGCGCCTGGTGGAACATCTGCGCCGCCTTGGGTACGCCGCCCGGCTGGTCCACAAGCGACCAGAACTCTGAGGCCGGCGTCTTCTTGATCGCCACGTGCGCCTTGGGATCGGCGGGAGCTTTCAAAAGCGTATCCACATACCAGGCCACAATCTCGCGCGGCAGTTCGGGGTGCGGCCCAAAGATCTCGGTCCCGTGTTTGCCTTCCTGGAAGCCGACAAACTTGTTGCGCGGATTGCCGTTCAATTCAGACAGCCACTGCATGTTCTGGCGAGCATTGGGATCGAACTCGTCGTCGGCGGCCGCGGCGGTGAAGATGGGCAGCCAGGCATTGTGCTGCAGAAACTTCAGGCCGGCGCTGTTCGCGCCGCCCGCCAGCAGCGCCAGCGACTTGACTTCGGAGTGCCGCCGCGCCACATCCACCGCAAAGCCTACGCCGCAGCTGCCGCCCCCGGCGCCGATGCGCTCCTTGTTCACGCCCGGCTGGGCCAGCAGGTAGGCATAGGCGGCGTCCACATCGCCCGGCCACTTGGTGGTCTGCACCTGCTGCAGCTTCTGCGGGTCCTTGCGGAAGTCAATGCGTTCGCCCTCGCTCTCGCCATAGCCGCGATAGTCGAGCGTCAGAGCGTTGATCCCCTCGGCGCTCAGTTGGCTGGCAACCGGCTCCCAGGCTTTACGATTGCTGTTGCACATGTGCAGCAGCAGCACGGCAGGCCCGGGCTTGGCGGCCGCGTAGTAGGTGGCCTTGAGCTTGACCCCGTCGGGCGCGGTGATGTCCACATCGCGTGGTGCGGGTTGTGTAGCGGCGAAGGCTGGAAGGCTGACCAGAAACAGCAGCAGGGAAGCGATAAGGCGGGCCATAGCGGTACCTCCTGCAATCAGCAGAGTCTAACAGGCCGGCTGGGATTCAGTCCCGATTCGCGCCATCAGCGTAAATCCGCGGCGAGTGAATTTCGAGGACCCCAATCTGGCAAGTCGAAATCTCTTGCTGCCCTATGTCCCAGAATAGCTTCCCGAATTGCTATGCTGAAAGAAGTGGGTATAGAACGGCTTGAGGCTCGCAAAACTCGCTGGCCGCTAAATTCTTCGTTCTAAAGATTTTGTTTTTAAATTCTTTATTTCCAGGATTTTGCCGGCGGGTCACGAGCTCAACTCATTGATTTGAAAGATTCGTTGCTCGCAACCAGGGGGGTGGGGGGCTCCCGGCAGCAAACTCGCCGCTTCGTGTAACATCAATGTTTCCCCATGCCCCCTATCATCGTAGCTGAGGACCTGCGCAAGACTTATCACGTCGGCAAAGTGGAGGTTCCGGCGCTGCGCGGTGTCTCTTTCAGCGTGGATAAAGGCGAGTTTGTGGCCGTGGTGGGCCCTTCTGGCAGCGGCAAGTCCACGCTCTTTTACCTGCTGGGCGGGCTGACCCACGCCGATTCCGGCCGGGTAGTGATTGATGGTGCGGACTTTGCCCGGCTTTCTGACGCCCAGCGCACCCAGATGCGCAAGCGCAAGATCGGCTTTGTCTTCCAGAAGTTCAACCTGCTGCCCACCCTGGACGCCTACTCCAACATCGCCATCGCCCAGGACATAGCCGGCACCAACTCCAAAAAGAGAGATGACGAACTCTTCCAGCGCATCGTGGAGATGCTGGGCATCGCGCAGCGGCTGCGGCACCGCCCCTCCGAGCTATCCGGCGGCGAACAGCAGCGCGTCGCCCTGGCCCGGGCGCTCATCAACCGGCCCGCTATAGTGCTGGCCGACGAGCCCACCGGCAACCTGGACAGCAAGAACTCCGAAGTCGTGCTCCAGATGCTGCGCCATTCCCAGAAGGAACTGGGCCAGACCGTGCTGATGATCACCCACAATCCCGAAGCCGCCGCCTATGCCGACCGCATCATCCACATGCGCGACGGCCAGATCGTGGAGCAGGGCCTGTTGTGACGCAACCAGGTTTCAATGTTTCAAGGTTTCCCGCCAGCGCTGTAATTGCCTCGAAACCTTGAATCCTGCGAAACCTTGAAACCCGCCGACTCCTGTTCCCAACTACCAGCTACCAACCACCAGCTACTAGAATGTACACATGGACGATCTTCGCACTCCCATCCTTCCCGGCACCGCGGCTTCCGACTACGAACGCTATCTGCGCACCGACGAGCTGCTGGCGCTGCAGAAGCCGCCGGAAGAGATGCTGCATAAAGACGAGCTCACCTTTCAGGTGGTGCACCAGGCCTCCGAACTGCTGCTGAAAGGCGCCGCCTGGGAATTGGAGCGGGCGCTGGACCACCTGGAACAAGCCGACTTCGCCAACTGCTCCCGCCTTATCCGCCGCGCCAACGTCGAGATTGACTATCCCATCAGCCTGCTGCATGTGCTGGAAACCATTACCCCTTACGACTACCACCTGATCCGCGCCGGCCTGGGACACGGCAGCGGTCTCGATTCCCCCGGCTTCTTGGCCCTGCTGCACGTGGGGCCGCGCCTGGGCCGCGCCTTCGACGCGCAGCTGCAGCGCGCGGGCGTGACGGTGGACGAAATGTACCGCCACCACCAGAAGCACTTCGGGCTGCATGAGGTGGCCGAAAGCATGCTGGATTTCGATGAGCGGGTGCAGATTTTTCGTTTTCATCACCTCAAGCTGGCGCAGCGCATCATCGGCGGAGGCGTGGTGGGCACCATGGGCACTCCGGTTGAGGTTCTGCACCAGCGCCAGGAGCACGTTTTCTACAAGGAATTGTGGGACGTGCGCAACGAAATTACCGCCAAAATCACCGAACAATGGGAGCGCGAGGGGCGGTAGGCGGCGAGCCCAGCTGGCCAGTTCTGGCCTCGCAATGGGCTTAGCCGCACTGACCGCGTGCATCTGGAGAAGTGCGTTTGGGCGCGATTGCCCCTGGTTTTGCTCTCATTTATAATCGAAGCTGCCGAGCGGGAGTAACTCAGCGGTAGAGTGCGACCTTGCCAAGGTCGAAGTCGCGGGTTCAAATCCCGTCTCCCGCTCCA
>DATGGJ010000535.1:0-3096 GCA_035308585.1 Terriglobales bacterium | reverse complement strand
AAAACCGCGCAATGCAGGAGTAGCTGAAAATTTCCACTGGGCAACAAGTGGGACGGGCCATTTTGCTGTCAGGGTATGAAAACCAATAGAAAGCGCCTGTGGAAATCTAAATAATGGAATAACTTCCACCGCTTCTACCCGCGCATCAGTTTGGTGTCGAACGCCCCACTCCAGTGCGCGGGGGCGGTCAGAGTAATGCCGGGAGGAAGGGCGGGGCCGAACAGACGGCGGCAAGAACACGAGGAATTACCGTAGTATAAAGCTACTAATGCTCTATCGCACTGGCGCAAGCTGCAGGCTGCAAAGATCGAGAGCCGATGAGCCAATCCCCTCATAACGGAACACCCGCTTACAGGAGAATCCAGAAAGCGATTCTGGAGCGCATTGACGCGGGCCAGCTGAAGCCCGGCGATGCGGTGGGCTCGGAACGGGAACTGGCGCGCCTGCACGGGGTGAGCCTGATGACGGCGCGCCACGCCCTGGTGGGTTTGGAGCAGGATGGCAGGGTGGAACGGCGGCGTGGCGCGGGCACGTTTGTTGCCCCTCCCAAGATTCATTTCAACAAGCTCACCAGCTTCAGCGAGCAGATGGCCAGCCGCGGCCTGGTGGGTTACTCGAAAGTTCTGTCGGCCTCGATGGTGAGCGACCAAGCTGAGATTTCCGCGCGCCTGTCTCTCCCTTCGGATGGCCGATTATGGAAGATTGAGCGCCTTCGCCTGGGAGCCGATGAACCATTCGCGCTGGAGACTGTTTACCTTTCAGCACAGGATTTTCCGGGACTTGCCCGTTCGCGCCTGGAGCGCGGCTCTCTCTTTTCGCTGCTGGAAGGGGAGTATGGAATGACCCTGGCCCATGCCGACGAGGAAATTGACGCCACCACCGCCGATGCCAAAGCAGCCCACCTCCTGGCCGTGGCTCCGGGAGCGGCTCTGCTGCGCATCCGGCAGCTCATCTTCTCCAGCGGCGGCAAGGCAACGTTGTATGTGCTGGGTTTGTACCGCTCCGATCGTCACACTCTGCACATCCGCAGATTTCGCTAGAAGCGCTGCTCCCGGCTGTGCCGAAGCGATTACAATCCGGCTATTTACCTGAGATGGTTTCCCATGAAAACAAAGACGCATGCGGCAGGCCGCAATCGAGGGGAGCGGCGGCAAGAAGCAAGAATTTCGTGGCACGATTTGCCGGTTTTGGGCTGCTTTTGCTTTTGGCGACGCTAAACGCTTTGCAGTCCGGCAGCCAGCCATTATGGGCACAAGCCACCTCGGCCCCGGTGGTTAAGTTTTCAAACCTCACCCAGGCGGCGGGAATCAGCTTCAAACACTTCAAAGGAAAAAAGATCACCTCCACCATCCTGGAAGAGGCAGGGCCCGGCGTGTGCGTTGCCGACTTCGACCGCGACGGCTACCAGGATATCTACTTCGTGAACGGGCGTGACCGTTACGGGCGGGGCATCAGCGTACGCAATGCTCTGTACCGCAACAATGGCGACGGGACGTTCACTGATGTAACCGACAGGGCGGGGGTTCCAGGCACGGCGTACGGTCTGGGCTGCGTCTGGGGCGACTACGATAACGATGGCTATCCCGACCTGTACGTCACCCAATACGGCAGCAACGTGCTTTACCACAACAATGGCGACGGCACGTTCACGGATGTGACTGCCAAGGCGGGGGTTGCGGGCACGGACTTTGGCAGCCAGTTCCACACCGGCGCAACCTTCTTTGACTATGACCGGGATGGCTGGCTCGACCTCTACGTGGGCGGTTACGCCGATTTTGGTCCAAAGAGCCAGCAACATTGCAAAATTGGGGATGGCATACCCACAAGCTGCCGGCCAGCGGCGTATCAGGGAACGCCGGCGGTGTTGTACCACAACAATCACGACGGCACCTTCACGAATGTGACCAAAGCGGCCAGGATTTATCAGCCCCACGGATTCAATCTCTCCGTGGGGGCGGCCGATTATGACAACGACGGCTGGCCCGACCTGTTCGTCGCCAACGACGGAATCGAGGCCTACCTCTACCACAACAACCACAACGGCACCTTCACGGAAGTGGGGGCGGCGGCAGGTGTGGCTTACAACGCCAGCGGCGGCACCATGGCCGCGATGTGCATATCCCTGGGCGATTATGATAACGACGGCAATCTCGATCTCTACATCTCGGATTTTCAGCTGTCTTCCGACCACCTCTGGCACAACGACGGCAAAGGATTTTTCGACGAGGTGAGCAATCAGGCGGGAATCACGCTGCCCACGCGCAATGTGCTCAGCTTCGGCGGAGGATTCTTCGACTACGACAATGACGGCCGGCTGGACCTTTTTATCGCCAACGGCCACGTCTACGAGGAAGTGGAGCAGGTTTCGCCGGAGGTGCGCTATAAGCAGATCAACAGCCTGTTTCACAACGAAGGCAACGGCAAATTTGTGGAAACCACCATGCAGGCGGGGGACGGGTTCACCACGCCCTACGCGGGGCGGGGCGCAGCCTTTGCCGACTTCGATAATGACGGCAACATGGATATCGTGGTAGCCAACAACGGCGACCCTCCGCTGCTGCTGCGCAATAACGGCGGGACCGGCAACCATTTTGTTAATTTCCGGCTGGTGGGAACTAAAAGCAACCGCGACGCCATGGGGGCGCGGGTAAGGATCCGTCTCGGCGGCGTCTGGCAGATGCGTGAAATTGCGGGCGGAGGCAGTTATCTTTCGCAGAGCGATCTGCGGGCGCATTTCGGCCTGGGCAAGGCAACGGTGGTGGATGAGGTGGAGGTATCGTGGCCGAGCGGGCTACGGCAAAGCTTTCAACATGTGGCCGCGGATAAATTCTACGTTATGGAAGAAGGCCGGCAGACGCTGACCTTGCAGAAGTTCGCGCGCCCGTCGCCGGCGGCAAAATGAGTCATGATTTCAACTTAATGGTACAAAGTTTAAGGAGCGCGTGATGCGGTTTCTAATTTTTGTGGCATTAGTGGCGGCTCTAGCCGCGAGCGCGGCGGCAGCAACGGCTCCGGCGCGGGTGTGGCAGGGCACCCTTGATTTGCCGACGTATGAACTCGGCCCGGAAGATCCGTACCCGCCATTTCCGCTGGTTG
>DATGGJ010000534.1:0-3668 GCA_035308585.1 Terriglobales bacterium | reverse complement strand
TCCTGGGCGCCGAGCATCTGAGCCGCAGCAGCGGGGTGATCGTGGCGGTCGAGGTCAACGGCCGCGTTGACCAGGCGCATGTGTGGGTGGAAAAGTCCGACAAGACGCTGAGCTTCTCGCCCTACTGATTGAAGACTGGTGATTGAAGATTGATGAATCAAACCAGCACTCAGAAATCAGCCGTCAGCATTCGGCCCCTAAAAGGTTCGAATTCCAGTTTCGAGTTCAGAGCCACCTCGCACGCGGATTTTGAAACTCCATACTCCCAGTTTTTCAGATCGTCAATCTTCACTCTTCAATCGTCAACTGCATCCATCGTTAATCCGTCTTTGCCTCGCTGAAGTGGTTCACTGCCTTCTGCAGCGAGGCTTCGTCTTCCACGTTGAAGCAGTTCTTGCCCCGGTCAATCTGGCGCATCAGGCCGCAAAGCACCTTGCCGGGGCCAACTTCCAGAAAGGTCTGCACCCCGCGGGCGATGAGCAGGCGCATGGATTCCTCCCAGCGCACCGCGCCGGTCACCTGGCGAATCAGGGCGTCGCAGCTCTTCCCGGCGGTTTCCACCAGCAACGCATCCACGTTACAGGCCACGGGAACTTCGGGCGGGCTGAAGGTCAGCTTCTTCAGATCGGCGGCCAGGCGCTCCTGCGCCGGCTTCATCAGAGCGCAATGGAAGGGAGCGCTTACCGGCAGCATGATGGCTTTCTTGGCGCCACGCTCCCTGGCTAATTCGGCGGCACGCTCCACCGCCGGCGCGCTGCCCGAGATGACCACCTGGTCGGGCGAATTGATGTTGGCCGGCTGGCAAACCTGGTGGTCAGCGGCCTCAGCGCAAATTTTCGCCACCTGCTCCAGGGGCATGCCCAGAATGGCGGCCATCGCACCCTGGCCCACGGGGACCGCCTCCTGCATGTACTTGCCGCGGTTGCGCACGGTGCGCACCGCGTCTTCGAACCGCAGCGTGCCCGCAGCCACGTGGGCCGAGTATTCGCCCAGGCTGTGCCCGGCGGCATAGCGCGGGACAATGCCCACCTCGCGCAACACCCGGAACACCGCTACCGACATGGTCAGGATGGCGGGCTGAGTAATCTCTGTCAGTTTGAGTTTCTCTTCGGGTCCTTCCCAGCACACCTGCGAGAGCTTGTAGCCCAGGGCGGCGTCTGCTTCCTGGAAGGTCTCCATGGCCACGGGATAAAGCTCCGCCAGTTCTTTGCCCATGCCAACTTTCTGCGAACCTTGGCCGGGAAAAAGAAATGCGAGGTCGCCGGCGGGCACGCGTTCACCCGGCTTCGGCTGATGGCCATGAGGGTGGTAGGGCAGGTGGGAATCAGGCATTCACGAGTCCTGTCAGGAGGTGATCTCGGCGGGCAGGCGGCTCAGTTCCTGCTCAATTTTGGCGTTGATCTGGTGCTGGGCGAATTCGGAGGCCACGCGCACCGCGTTCTTGATGGCGTTGGCGTTGGAGGAGCCGTGGCTGACGATGCATACGCCCTTCAGTCCCAGCAGCGGGGCCCCGCCATATTCGGTGTAGTCCACGCGCTTCTTGAATTCCACGAACGCCTTGCGGGAGAGCAGGAATCCGACCTGGCGGGTGATGGTGGCGCGCAGCGAATCCTTCAAGGCTTCGCGCACCAATTCGACTACGCCTTCAGAAATCTTGAGGGCCACGTTGCCTACAAAACCGTCGCAGACGATGACGTCCACCTGGCCGTTATAAAGATCGCGGCCTTCCACATTGCCGATGAAGTTGATGGGAACCTGCTTCAGCAGCTTGTAAGTTTCGCGGGTGAGCTCGTTGCCTTTGGTCTCTTCTTCGCCATTGGAGAGCAGGCCGACGCGGGGGCGGCGGGTGCCGAAGATGCTGCGAAAATAAACTTCGCCCATGATGGCGAACTGCTCCAGGTTTTGCGGCTTGCAGTCCACGTTGGCGCCCACGTCCACCAGGATGGCGGCGGTGCCGGCGGCGGTGGGAAAAACGGCGGCCAGCGCCGGGCGGTCCACTCCAGGCAGGGTTCCCAGAATGATCTTGGCGGTGGCCATGGCGGCGCCGGTGTTGCCGGCGGTCACGAAGCCGTCGGCCCTGCCTTCATGCACCAGCCGTATGCCCACACGCATGGAAGAGTCGCGTTTGGCGCGCAGCGCCTGCGCTGCTTTGTCCTCCATGGTGATGGCTTCGCTGGCGTGAACGATTTCTATGGGCAGCCGCGCCGCCTGCGGGTGGTGGTCCAGTTCCTGGCGCAGCACCTCTTCCCTGCCCACCAGCAAGACCTGGACGTGATGATGCCGCGCGGCCAGAATAGCGCCTTCAATTTCAGGCTTGGGGGCACGGTCCGAGCCCATCGCGTCCACTGCTATGGTAGCCATTGGTAGCCAGAACGGAACCGCTTACTTGGACTCTTCCATCTCCAGCACTTCGCGGCCTTTATAGTAGCCGCATTTGGGACAGGCGCGATGCGGCATTTTGCGCTCGTGGCAGTTGGGGCATTCAGAAAGTGAATGGGCTGTCAGGTGGTCGTGCGCACGCCGGGTGGAGGTGCGCGCCTTGGAATGACGTCGTTTCGGGTTTGCCATGGAATCCTCTTCTTGCCGGCATCGGCGGGGCGCATGGCCCCACAGCACCGGCTAATTCTAGCTTTGCAGCTTGTCTTTGATCTCTTTCAACGCCGACCAGCGCGGGTCTTCCAATGGTTCGGCGCAATTGCACTCTTCAAAATTCAGGTTACGGCCGCAATGCGGACACAGGCCGCGGCAATCTTCCCGGCACACCGTCTTGAGCGGCATGGCCAGCAGCACCTGTTCCCGCAGCACATCCTCCAGCAGCACGCCCTCGCCGGTGTAATAGCTGACCTCGGCTTCGCCCGGGGGGATAGTCCGCTCGTTCACCCCGGCATCGGCGCCTCGCGGCCGGTAAAGCAGGTCGAACTCGCCGGTAATGTCGCGAGCCACCGGCTCCAGGCAACGGGCGCAATTTAGTTCCAGGCGGGTGGAAAAGTCGCCCACCACGCGAATATCTTCAATGCGCTCCCGATGTCCGCGGCGTTCTTCCACCAGTTCCGCGTGCCCGCTCGAGCGCAGAGGCTGCAACTGGTGTATATCCTGCCCAAAATCAATCACATCGGCGCCGATTTCCTCCTGGAAATCAACCCGGTGCTGCTCTAGTTCCTGGAGACTGATCAACATCTGAAACCTCCCGCACGTGCCCACCCCCGACCGCGAAGGCCCGCGGGAAGCGCAATTGCCGGCTGCCGTCCGCCTGCCAGCCGTTCAGCAAGCGGCGCAAGTTCTTGCGGAAGCAATATTTAGCATATCGGCGGGTGCGCAGAAGTGTCAAGAAAGGGGCGAGAGGCAGTTTCGAGTTTCGAGTTTCGAGTTTCAAGTTATCAAGAAAAGAAGGCTCTCGCTTAAGTGGAATCTTCGCCCTGTCATCTTGAGCGAGGGCGCACGCCCGAGTCGAAAGACCTCTGCGCTGGTTAATCCGCCGAGACGCCGTAGGGAATTTCCGGCAATGCCCACAGGAAAGCAGGAGAACTCTCTGGCAAGACAGCAATGACGCGAGCAGCGCAAGGTGCTTCGACTGCGCCGGCCGATCCCGCAAAGCGGGATCAGCCGGCTTCGCTCAGCATGACACTCCTAAATTTCCACGAACCCCTGTTGTCATATCTGCGCGCTGC
>DATGGJ010000533.1:0-3137 GCA_035308585.1 Terriglobales bacterium | reverse complement strand
AGTGCAACCTTGATTGCTGGTATTGCTGGGCCTTCGACAACCGGGTAAAGGGCATGACCGAGGACGTTGCCCGGCGCTCCATTGACTGGCTGCACGACCATGGTTGCCGGGTGCTGGCCTTGATGGGGGGCGAACCGCTGCCGGGAATAGGACGCTACGCTGCCGCGGAGTGGTATTCGGTATGCTTCTTTACGTGGGCCACCGGCTTCTCATTCAGCAGCAATTCAGTAGCTTGCACGTAGGGATTGTTGTGGAACCAGCGCCGCACCACCCCCGCATGGAGGAAGTTGGCGATAGCGAGCAGGCTCATGCCCTGGTGATGTGCCATCCAGCAGCGCACCAGTTCGTGGCTGTGCCGCCGGGGATGCTGCAGCGACGGCGTATAGTCCCCCGCTTCGTAGAAACCGTAGGCTCCCAGCCAGCCCTGGCCGGCCATTTTGTGTAAATTCTGCAGGGCAGAACAGGGATCCACGCTCAAGGCCAGTACCGTCGAGTAAGGGGAGACCACCAGGGCCTCCAGTTCATCCTTGTGCAAGGCCAGCCTCGGCAGGCCGAAGGCGTGATACTGGTAGTTGCCCGCCTCATCCGTCTGGAAATAAGCCGATTCGGAAATGCCCCAGGGGATGTGCCGGCGTGCCGCGTAGTCCTGCTGCGAGCGCACGGCGGCCAGCCGGGAGCGCTCCAGCAGGGTGTTGGGATAGGTGCGCATCCACAGCCCTGGCATCAGGTATTCGAACATGGTTCCGGTCCAGGAAATCAGCACCGGGCGTCCGTAGGCGAGGGTGTGGGCACGGCCCAGCAGGAACCAGGCTTCCTGCGCGATATCGTCCTTGGCGATGGCGGCGAACACCGCCACGCGCGCTTCGGTGGCCAGCAGGTCGTAGCAGGCGGAGTGCAGTTCCTGCGATTCCACATCGAAGCCGACGGAGAGCAGCTTGCGGCGCTTGTTCAGCAGCAAGCTGAAATCCATTTCCTGGGCCAGGCGGGCCGCCTGGTTGGCCAGGCTTTCCAACTCGTGAATCAGTTGCAGGGCGTGCGCCCGGGCTTCCGGCAACATCGCCAGCAGAGCCTGGTAAAGCGCCCTGCGTTCCGGCGCCACGGCACGGTCTTCCATGGCCAGTTGCAGGCGATCTGCCAGTTGCTCGATGAACTGCGGAGTGCGCTCCAGGGCCAGCTGTTTTCCTGAGAGCGCCAGTTTCAAGGCGGGATCGGTGCGCAGGCAGGCGAACTCCGGCAGCATCCAGGGAGCGTAAAAGCGCGCCGTCTCCTTCAGGTTTTTCAGGCGGCGGCCCAGTTCGCGGGCAAACCATTGCGCGTCAGCGGACGCCTCCCCGGGTTGGTTCTGCGCCAGGTGATCGAAGACGGTTTCCGGCAGGGCCAGCATGCGCTCCAGCCAGTCCTCCTGATGGGCAACCGAGGCCAGTCCGGCGGCGATGCGGCGCGGCACTCCGCCCGCGTCGCCCAGCACCAGCAGATGGTCGAGGAAGCCCTGCGCCAGGTTGCGCTCCAATACCGGCCGCTGCAGCCGTTCCAGGCAGCCCTGTTGCAGCGTCCAGAACGACGCCATCAGGTTGCCGCTATCCACGCAGGACACAAACATCGGCGGCAGCGGCACCAGGGTGCGCGTGTCATACCAATTAAGCAGATGACCACGGTAGCGCGGCAGCCTGCGCACCGTCTCCAGCGTGCGCTGGGTCAGCAGCGCGAACTCGGGCACGGTGAGATATCCGAACTCGCACGCTACCTGGCGGGCGTTGAGCAGGAATCCCAGATTGGTGGGCGAAATGCGCGCCGCCACGCGGGCGGGCGTTTCCTGCACGTTGTCAGGAATCAGCCAGTTGTGCTCCTCATTGCTGAACTCGGCAAAATAGCGCCAGGTGCGCAGGGCGGAGCGGCGCAGCAGCAGCTGATCCTGGGGCGTGACCTGGCAGCGGCAGGTGCGCGGCGGCCGGTTCAGCCACTTCGATAATTGTTTGCCGGATGCCCACAAGCCCAGAATCGGAATCGCCGCCAGCAGAGCCTGGGGACGCACGAACACGATGCCCACGGCCACGGCGAAGGCCAGGCCGGAAGTCCAATCCAGATAAACATCTACGGGAGTGCGGCGTTGCCCGCCCAGTTCCGCCTCGGCTGCGGTCTCCCATTCCAGCAGACGCTTGCCCGTGACCATGCGCCGCACCAGCGCGCGCACAATGGCATCCAGCGAGAGCAGCGTCTGGTGGGCAAGAAACGTGAGGTTCAGGAACAGGCTGACGTTCTGCGTCACGAACCCGCTGAACGCGTTGCGCGCCATTTCCACGCTGCGATTCTTGAACGCCCGCACCAGGTTGAGCACGCACTCCAGCCAGGCGGGGAAGAAGAGGACGGCGATAGAGGCCAGTGTCCAGTGGGCGGCGCGCCCCGGCAGCACCAGCCAGCCCAGCAGCAGAAGCAGGAAGGTAGCCGGTTCCACCAGGCTGCGGCGGAGATTGTCCAGAATTTTCCAGCGCGAGATCAGGGAGATGGGATTGAGCACGCGGGCGCCGGTCTGGTCGGGCACGCGCGAGAACAGCCATCCCGCCACCTGCCAGTCGCCCCGCAGCCAGCGATGCTTGCGCCGGTTGTAGGCGCTGTAGTGGGAGGGATAGTCATCAATCAGTTCAATGTCGCTGGCCAGCCCGGCCCGGGCGTAGGCGCCTTCGATCAGGTCATGGCTGAGCAAAGCGTTGCAGGGGAAGCGGCCGTCCAGCACCTGGTGCAGGGTATCCACTTCATAGATCCCTTTGCCGGCGAAGATGCCCTCGCCGCACAGGTCCTGGTACACGTCGGAGACGGCGTGAGTGTAAATGTCGAGGCCGGTTTGGCCGGAGTAAATATGTGCCAGGCGCGAGCGGGCGGCGCTGTGCACGCTGACGCCCACGCGCGGTTGCAGAATTCCATAACCGGAAACCACAACGTTGCGCCGGTTGTCCACGATGGCGCGGTTCAGAGGATGGGAGAGCGCTCCCACCATGCGCTGCGCCGTGCCCCGCGGCAGTTCCGTGTCCGCATCCAGGGTGATGACGAACCGCACCTGGGGAAGTATCGCCGTGTTGCCCACCTTCACCGGGAAGCTGTCGTACTGCTGGCGCAGGAGCTTGTTCAGGTCCTGCAGCTTG
>DATGGJ010000532.1:0-4366 GCA_035308585.1 Terriglobales bacterium | reverse complement strand
GTCGTTTGCAAACACCAGATATGTTTCTGATCCGCCCAGTCAATGCCTATGAATGCGGCGAACTCTGGTTCTGACTGAATAGATTCGACTCGTGACATGGTGGACTTACTAACCTCCTCTTGGAATCTCAATCGCACTAGGCCCGCTTTGCTCCCAGCGAAACCCTTATAGGAGAGTGTTGGTAGTTGCGACACGACATCTGAGTGTTCGTTTTAGGAGCAAAGCCCATCCCGCTGCTCGAGACTCTCGGATAAAACATCTTGTGTTTGGGGCATACACTCGTAGCAGCGGGACGCCTTGCTGCTGGCGCGATTCTACTGGGCCAGCAGAAAACTTCATCCGCCGTTGATTCACAGAGATTTTCACAGCGCCGCGCCGCCGCGACGGCTGTGGAAATCTTCCCTGAAAGATCTGTCGTACTGGGTCACTATAAGGGGACATAAAGGCCTGCGTGACGAGGTACCAAGCACCCTGGCGAGGCTGGCGAGGCCGCCCGCGCTATAAATTAGATTAGCTTTCCGCGGCCGCGGGGAAGCTGCTAGTTGCTAAAAGCTGCTCGCGAAGCCCAAATTCCGCATCCAAGGACCGAGGTGGAATATGAGACATCTATTGGGAATTGCACTGTTGAGCCTGGCGGTGGCCCTGGGCACGGCGGCCTGGGCGCAATCGGATACCTCCACTACGACTCCGAACACGGGCATTAAGCACGACATGAAAACCGCCGGCCGCGCTACCGGGAATGCCGCCAAAAAGACCGGCCACAAGACCGCGTCGGTGACCCGAAAGGGCTACCACAAGACCAAGCGCACCAGCAAGCGCGTGGTTCACAAAGGCGCGCGCAAGACGCGGCGCACGTCCACTAAGGTGGAGCACAAGACGACGACGGGAACGGAGCCGCAATAAAGACAACGTTTCAATTTTGCAAAGTTTCAACCGTGAATTCCGAACCCGCAAAAACTTGAAATCTTGTAACTTGCACCAGCTAGCCTGAAACCGCGCTGGTCTGCAGTTGCTTGCCCCACCGCACCTGCTCGACCCGTCCAACCAGGAAGATCCAGGAGGCGGCGCCGGCCAGCGCTACCGCGGTCATGATGGCGAACGCCCAGTAAAACTGGCCTGTCCATTGCAGGACGTAGCCGGTGAGCGCCGGGCCCACCATGCCGGCCAGGTTGCCGACAAAATTCTGGAAGCCGGTCCACCGTCCTGCCGCCTGAGGTCCCGCCAGAGTCTGGGTAATGGCCCAGAGGTTGGAAGAGCTGGCCCCCCAGAAAATCATGCCCGCGATGATCAGGAAGACACAAAGGGCCGGTCCGCTAACCGCGGACAGCCCGAGGAGAAGCCCGGAGGCGGCCAGCCCGCCGGCCACGAACGTCTTGCGCACCCGTGTGGGTGTGGCGCCGGCGGAAATCCAGCGGTCGGAATACCAGCCTGCCAAGGTGGCGGAGGCGGCTCCCATCAGGTAGGCCGCGCCTCCCGTCTTAGCCATGCTGTCCATGGAGAAGTGCCGCTCCCGCACCAGGTAGAAAGGCAGCCAGGTGATCAGGAAATAGCTCACATAGTTGAGTGAAAACAGTCCCGCGCAGGTTCCCCAGGCAGAGCGCAGGCGCAGGAACTCGGGAAAGCTCGGCGCTCCGGTCTTTTTCATAGGCAGGGCGTCGCGGGCTTCCGGCATCCACTTGAGCCAGGGCACAAGCCAGCACAGGCTTACCAGTCCGAGCACGATGAAGAAGGGGCGCCAGCCCACGCGGGCCATCAGCATTCCGCCCGCTAACATGCCGAATCCGGGGCCCAGGGTCATTCCGGCCGAGACAATGGAGTTGGCCAGTCCGCGATGTTCCTCCGGGAAGTGCAGCGCGATGATCTTGGAACAGGAGGGGAACGTAACCGACTCGCCCACGCCCAGCATGAGTCGAAACACGAACAACGCCACCATGGTGTGAACCATTCCGGTGGCGGCGGTGGCGCAGGACCAGAGGCAGAATCCGACCGCGATCACCCAGTTCACGTTCAGCCGGTCCACCAGCCAGCCGGAGACCGGCTGCAGGCAGGCATAAGTCCAGAAAAACGCCGAGAGCAGCAGGCCGAGTTGCGCGGGGGAAAGGCCCAGCTCATCCTTCAGCATGGGGGCGGCCAGGGAGAGATTGCCGCGGTCTATGTAATTGATGAAGGCCGCGATTCCCAGCAGGGCGAGGACCACCGTCAGCTTGCCCGTGAGCCCCTTGCGCCGGGGTAGGGTGGCGGCCGGCATGCGGGACGCAATTCTCTCCCGCAGGCGGGCTTTGCGCAACTGCTTTGCGCCTGGGAAGAGCGTGCCGGCGGAATTAATGTTTCCGGCGTCAGCTACTCGTAGCGCAGCGCTGCCATAGGATCGAAACGCATGGCGCGGCGCGCGGGAAGGTAACACGCCAGCACAGCGACGCTGGCCATGAGCACGATGACAGTGGCGTAAGAAAGCGGATCGGCCGCGCTGACCCCAAACAGCAGGTGGGTGAGGAAACGCGACAGGGCCAACGCCGCCGCGATGCCGATGGCCAGCCCCAGCAAATACAGCTTAAGTCCCTGTGCCATGACGGTGCGCAGCACCTGGGCAGGCCGTGCGCCGAGCGCCAGCCGCAGGCCAAGTTCCTGCGTGCGCTGGGCCACGAGGAAAGAGAGCACGGCGTAAATTCCCAGCGCGGCCAGCAATAGCGCGACGGCGGCGAAGCCGCCCAGCAGCCCCGTCTGCAGCCGGGCCGGAGCCACACTTCGGTCCACCATTTCCTGCAGGGGCATGACGGCGGCCACCGGTTCTTCCCGGTCAACCGCCCAGATCTGCCGCCTTACTTCCTCGGTCACGGAGAGAGGGTCGCGGGTGGTGCGTACCGCCAGGGAGTCGGGTGGAAAGAAATCCGCTTGCTCGAAAGAAAAGTAAGCCTCGGGACGCACGGGAACATCCATTCCGCCCTGGCGCATATCGGCGACCACGCCGGCCACGGTGTACCAGGGCGAATCCAATTGCGGGAGTCCGCGCTTGAATCTGCGGCCCAAGGGATTTTCTCCGGGCCAGTAAGCGCGCGCCATGTTCTGGTTGATGACCGCGACCTTGGGACTGTCGGCGCCGTCGCTCCTCTCCAGCAGTCTGCCGCGGCGGAGGGTCATGCCCACGGCGCGAAAGTAGTCAGGGCTGACCACGCGCACGTTGGCAATCAGGAGATGTTTGGGGTCCACAGGATGGTTTTCAACCGTGACCAGACTGCCGCCGCCCCCATCGGCCAGCGGCAGGTAAGTGGTGTATCCGGCCGCGACCACGTCGGGCAGGGACTCCACCCGCTGCAGCACCTCGCGATAAAACTCGCTGCGGCGGGCCATGCTCTGGTATTTGGGATACTGCAGGCGGGTCTGCAAAGTAAGCATGTGTTCGGCGCGGAAGCCGGGGTCCTGGTGATAAAGCTTTCCAAAGCTGCGGATCATGAGGGTAGCTCCAGCCAGCAGGACGATGGCAAGGGCCACCTCGGTAACTACCAGGAGACCGCGCACCCGCTGTCCACCCAGGCCCACGCCTGAGCGCCCGCCACCTTGCTTGAGTGAGGCCACCAGCGCAACCTGCGAGCCCCGCCAAGCCGGCAGGGTGCCAAACAGGATTCCAGTGGTGATAGAGACGCCGGCGGCAAAGAGCAGCAGAGGGCCATTTACAGAGGGCGCGCCGCTGTTGGAAATGCCCGGCGGAATCAACTGGCCCAGAAAGCCGGTGGCCAGCACCGCCAAGCCCAGGCCGGCAGCGCCTCCGGCGCAGGACAGCAACAGGCTCTCCGCCAGCATCTGTTCGACCACCCGTTTTCGGCTCGCGCCCAGGGCCAGCCGTACCGCCAGTTCGGCGGTTCGCGCGCTGCCTCGCGCCAGCAGCAGGTTGGCGATGTTGGCGCAGGCGATCAGCAGGAGCAAAGCCACGGCCCCGAGCAGGACCAGCAGCGCGGGTCGCACGTCACCCGCCACCTGCTCGCGCAAGGGAACCACCACCGCGGTCAAATCCGACATATCGCTGGTGGAGAGTTGCTTGCCCAGCAGCGACATGGCTACACTCGCACGCCGCAAAGACACGCCGGCACGGAGCCGCGCCACCACCTTGAGGAAGTGATCGGTTTTTCTGGCTTCTATGTAGTCGCTGGTCCACTGCGCGGGCACCCAGAGGTCAACTTCGGGATCGAGGAACTGGAACTCGCGAGGCATGACGCCGGCCACCGTGTACTTGGCGCCATTCAGCAGCAGGTTCTGGCCGACCACCCGTGGCTGCCCGCCGAAACGACGCACCCAGAGTCCGTAGCTCAACACCGCCGTGGGCGGCGCGCCGGGCCGGCCGTCATCCGCGGTGAAGGTGCGGCCCAGAGCC
>DATGGJ010000531.1:0-2821 GCA_035308585.1 Terriglobales bacterium | reverse complement strand
CGCCTGGCATGGGGTGTGTGGCCTGCTCGGCATAGGTCACCAGTTGCCGATATACCGAACCGGGCAAATGAGTTTGCCAGTGGCCGCTGAGCCGGGCGTAGCCGGTAATGCCAAAGAACAGTGCGGCGATTCCGGCGGCTACCGCCCAGGCGGGCATGGTCCGCGGGCGGGGGCGCCCGCGCCAGCAAGAGATATTCGCCAGCGCCAGCGCCCCCTGCGCCGGGCACACAGCCACGCACTCCAGGCAGCCAGTGCATTCGGCCGACTTGATGCTTACCAGTTTGTCCACTGGCAGAGCGGAGGGGCAGGCCCGGGCGCATTTGGCGCAGTCTATGCAGGCCTGGGGATTGCGGCGGATGCGCAGCGGCCCCGGCAGAGCCGCCAAGCCCAGCAGCGCGCCATAAGGACACAAGTAGCGGCACCAGAAGTTCTGCACCAGCACCGACGCCACCGCCAGAAGCGCAATAAATATGAGCCCGGCTTCACCCAGAAAACGGAAGAAGTTCAGCATCTTCACGTCGGCGATCAGGCCGTAGGGGCTGCGCATAAAGCCGGAAATTTCAGTGGCGCTCATGCCCGCCACCGCCCACACAAAAAACCCCAGCAGCAGGTATTTCAGCCCGCGCAGCGGAATGTCCAGCCAGCGCGGCAGGCGGAAGTTGCGGCGGAAGAGCCTGCGTCCCAGCCGCCACAGGTACTCGGAGATGGTGCCCACCGGGCACAGCCAGGAGCAGAAGGCTTTACGAAACAGGAATGCGGTTCCCAGGAAGGCGATGAGCAGGAACATGGCCGCGGGATGCACCGTGGGCAAACGCCCGCTCAGCAGCCAGTATTTCAAATTCATCATCCCGGCTATGGGCAAGTATCCTTCTACTCCCGCCGGCCGCGCCAGCATTGGGCTGCGGAGGGTTTCGTACGCCCGCACCCAGAAATAAAACACCAGGCCCAGGTAAATATTGAGTAGCAAAAATGCGGACTGAATCCCGCGACGCAGACTCTGCGAGCGGTCGGCTCCGCTACGCCGCACCAGTTTCTTCCTGGTTAGCCCGTACTTCGCCTGAGGTGGGGCTGTTGGCAGCGACTCGCTGATCAAGGCGGCTGGGGCTTCTGTGGCCATAAGCTGCTCCAAACACACCAGCTTAGGTCGCAACCCTCGCAGGCGGAATGACTTAGGTCACGGTGAGCACAGCTTTTATTCAGTCGCTAACCCGCAGCGTTGGAAGTGCTCGCTCTCAATCGGCGTCGGCACCCATGGGCTCGTACTTGTATTTCTTGCCGTTCCAATAGACTAGCGAGCTGACCCGGTCCGGCTCCTCGGCAGCGACGGCGCCTATGGGCTTTTTGTGCAGCAGAACATGGGATAGCGAGAGCTTGTTGTAGGGAAGATTCACCACCACGAACTTGGCTTTGGGCTCTGCGGCGTGCCAGCCACCGTCTTTGGCCCCATGCAGGATCAGAATGACGTGTCCCTGCTGCCGTGGGTCGTCGGCGCCGAATTCCATCATCACCTTCGGGTTCCCATATCCGAAGAACGAATGGTAGGGGTCAATGACGGTGTAGTGATATTCCACCGCGTTGAGCAGCGGGTTCACCGCCTTGGCCGCCACCGCCAAATCCTCCACTCCGTCGCCGTCGAAATCGGCAATCAGCGGGGCAAAGCCCGGCAGAGCCTTGTAACCCGGCCCAAACTGGTTCTTGATGATTTTTGCGAGCGTTGCCGGGTCGGGTGCACTGGACGTCTCCGCTCGGGCAGGGTCTTTCTGAGCCGGAAGCAAGGGACAAATCAAAATCAGCGCAAGGAGGGGCAGCCAATTGCGGGTATGCATACCCCCACTCTACAACTGTTTGGATACTCGGCTGCGGTTACCAGAGTGCTTCGTCTGATGCCCCAGGCCTCGTTCGTGGGGACAGGGCCGCCGTCCTACATGGATTGGCTGCGCTTCCCCGAGACGAACTCATTCCCCGCGATGAGATAGCGCAGGGGCTTCTCGGCAGCCTTGGTAATGCCCACCCGCGCAGTCGTGACCACCCGCGGCGGACGGTACCCGTCCTCAGCCAGGAACAGGTCGGAGTTCGCATCGGTGAGGTCTTTGCCGTTGTCCCGGGGGCGGGTGATTCCAAACGCTTCCGCCAGGCGCCCGGGGCCGCTGGTCAGCAGCCGCAACACCCGCGCTCCGGCGGCCACTTCCTCCAGACCGCGCGCCTTCTCCAGTTCCTCGATTCCGGCCAGCGGCTCCAAAGCCCGGAAGAGCACCGATCCCGCTTTGCCCTTCGGCATGCAGGAAACATTCAGGCAATAGTGGTTGCCATAAATGAAATAAATGTAGGCGTGGCCGGGAGGGCCAAACAGCACCTGATTGCGCGGCGTAGGCCCGATGAAGGCATGCGCCGCCGGATCGCCGGTCCCCATGTAGGCCTCCACTTCGACGACCCGCCCGGCGAGCAGCTTGCCGCTTTCCCGCCGCACCAGTACCTTGCCCAGCAGTTCGCGGCAAACGCGGCGTGGATCGCGATTGAAAAACTCTCGCGGCAGTGGCTTCAGGCGGTCTGGGTCGAAACTTGCGGAAGGATCGGTCACCGCTGGTTATTTTTTCCTGAAGCATTGCTCATGGCAAGTACGGAGCACGGTTTTCAAGGTTTCCTGGTTTCGCGCATTACTAAAGGTCACCGGTTCCCAGCGTGCCATTACCCTACTTTGGGAACCTCCCCTGGACCGCGGACTCTGCATACCATGTTTGCGCCACTCCGCTCCATCCAACGAGGAGAGAATTCTATGTTTCGCAATAGCTGCAAAGCCTTGGTCGTCGTGCTCGCGTTGTCA
>DATGGJ010000530.1:0-2663 GCA_035308585.1 Terriglobales bacterium | reverse complement strand
GGTGCAGATCCAATAATTGCGCGATTTCGCCAGCCGTGACTCCGCGTGTTCCCAGGGCAGATATTGCTTGCGGGGCTTCAGGCCATAGTGAGAGGGCAGGTGAGGCAGACCGACTGTCACCGACCGTTTCGGGGTGGCCGCTGATGTTTTTCCCATGCTTTTCCTCATGTCTGCGGCCACGGGCTGCGACGCGGCTCGCTCTGCGCTGTCATTTTGCCAGCCGGTTGAACTTCTTGAGCACCTGGCGCAGCTCGTCGTGGGGCAGAGCGATAGCGGTGTGGCCGTCGCGGCCGACCATGGTCTGGGCAGCGACCATGGCGTTGACCTCAGCCTCTTCCACCGCCTGCACCGTGGCTTCAAACAGCGGATCGAGCTGATCGTTGGCCATCATGGCCGGATGCGTGATTTTGGAATAGTTGAACGCGCCAGGGTTGGCAGTGGAAAAGGCGAGGAAGATGTCTCCCGAACCGTTGCCGGCGATGGCGCCGTTGCGTCCCAGGCCCAGTGTTACGCGCTTGGCAATGCGCTTCAATTGATGCGGCAGAAGCGGAGCATCGGTGGCCACCACCACAATGATGGAGCCCATGTCGCGTGCGGGTTGGCCAGCCCCGGCCCACACCGTGTTTTGGGTGATCTCCTTGCCCACGGGCACGCCGGCAATCCGTAACTGTTCGCGCCCCCCGTGGTTGCACTGCAGCAGCACGCCTACGGTGTAGCCGCCTTCCTTGGCCGGCAAGCGGCGGGAGGCGGTGCCAATTCCGCCCTTGAATTCATAGCAGATCATGCCCGTGCCCCCACCTACGTTGCCTTCCGGCACGGGCCCGCCGCGAGCAGTGTCAATGGCGTGAAACACGTCTTCGGGGTGGACGTGGAAGCCGTTGGTGTCATTCAGCCACCCGTCCCAGGTTTCCGCCACCACCGGCAGCGACCACCAGTATTCCGATTCCTTGGGCTGGCCATGCTTGACCCGCCAGGCGATAACAGCATCGCGCACCACGCCAACGCTGTGGGTGTTGGTGATCATCGCTGGGCCCTCGAGGAAGCCGGATTCCTCCACCCAGGTAGTGCCGGTCATCTCGCCATTGCCGTTTTCGGTGAACCATCCGGCAAAAACAGGGTCACTGTTATCACGCCCGCGGGGCAGCACGGCGGTCACCCCGGTGCGCACCGGCCCCACGCCCACCTTCAGCGGCCCGCTGCCCGAGATCAGGGTGGTGTTGCCCACCTGCACCCCGGCGACGTCGGTAATGGCATTGAGCGGCCCCGGGGTACCATCAAAGGGAACCCCTAAATCGCGGGCCCGGGGTGGGTTCTGGGCAAAGGCCGCGGCAGTACCACAGAAAAGAATGGCCACGGCACTTAGTAAGACTACGGAAACATATCTTGCCGAAGGGCGGTGCGGGCGAGACGCCCGTTCGACAGCCGGCAGGATACCGGCGCTACGCAGCAGCATGGACGATCTCCTGGAAAAACGTTCCAGTTTACATGCCCTGTAAAGATTGGCCCGGGCAGGCTGCCGAGCAACAGCCTTGCTGCCGCGCGGCTCTAATCCATTGCAGCATCATTTCAGGAGAAGCCATGATATCCTCGGCGGACCTAAGCGGTTGAGCCGGGCAGGGCTGGAGGCAAGAATGCAAGGCTGGAAGCGGGCAGTGGTTTTTGGTTCCCTGGGAGCAGGCGCTCTGCTTTTGATTGGCGGACGCAAGGCCCCGGGCATGATCGTAGCCGCCGCCGGTTTGGCGGTGCTGGCATCTGAGTACCCGGAAGCCTTTGAAACTATCTGGCAGGACGCGCCCGTCTACATTGACCGGGGGGTGCGCATCTTCTCCGCACTCTCGGCCATAGGGGAACGAATGGCGGAGGAGGCGGCGCGCAGCGGCAGCCGCGCCTGGCAAGAAATGGTGACGGAATAGCTCTAAGCTTTTGGCTCTCAGGTTTTAAGTGCTGGAAGCCAGGTCGGAAGCTAAGAGCCAAAAGCCAAAAGCTCAAAAACAAACTCCCCGGCAGCTTGCGGCTGCCGGGGAGTGTTCCCAACCCACGCTCCCTCCCTTGCATCGTTTCCCCCAGGATTTTGTGCAAAAGTGGGAGCGGATTAGATTGGATTTTGGGGCAAAAGTGAGCTTATTGTGCTCGTACCAGAGCACAATAAGAATTGAGGGAATGTCCTAGGTAGGTGGGAATAACACCTTAACCCCGGTAGCTGGCAGCTGGTAGTTGGTAGCTGGTGTAGGGGTTTTTCCAACTACCAGCCACCAGCTACCAACTACGCTTCAAACATGAAAGCCGAAACCCGCAAATACATCCAGGTGTTGCTGGCGGTGGCACTCATCGCGGCCGCGGTGCGCCTGATCATCATCTTTCGTGAGCGCCACGAAGCGGTGGGGCAGGCCAAGGCGAAGGCCGCACCCCCTCTCGATCCTACGTTCTATGTGGTCCCCAAGAAGCTTTACCCCTACGACCTGAAATCGGCGCGCCAGCTCACCCAGCAGCCGGCCTGGGTGAAAGAAGGCTACAAGTACTACTACTATCCCTACGACCCGGTTCGGCGCCGCACGGATTTTGGCCATGACGCCGGCCTGCTGGGTCCCATCGAGAAGCTGAATATCCGTGACGTCGTCACCGACGTCACCCCGGGAGCGCGCGACCAGCGCCAGGTAGTAGCC
>DATGGJ010000529.1:0-6376 GCA_035308585.1 Terriglobales bacterium | reverse complement strand
TGGGCTGGGGCATGGCCGAGCGTTTCCGCCAGGAACAGGTGCTGGCTGGCGACCTTATAGATGTGGCTTACACGCTGGAGCACAACGACCACCCCGAATTCGGCGGCCTGGAATTGCGGGTGTGCGACATAGCTCGCGCGGGCAGCGCCGCCGCCAGCGCTACCCATAGCGGCACACTCTAGGGTTCAGCGCTCAGTCTTCGAGGGTAGGCTGAGTGCCGGCAGCACAGGGAAGGCCTAGGGCCTGACGCCAGGAGCCAGGGCCAAGAGCCAAGAGGCGCACCTGTTTCCCGCTCCTCCCGCTGCTACACTGGCATCTAACAGGTGAAAAACTCAGCACTGACTCAGGCTGGCCTGGCCGGTAATCAGCCGAGAAGCTAGCCAGCCACGCAGCCAGCTACTTAGCACATGATGCCTGTTTCCATTGCCCGCCTGCGCTACTGGTTTGCCGCTACTGCCATCCTCCTGGTGGCCGTGGTGGCCGGCTTTTACCTGTACGCGCGCTGGCAGTCGGGCGCGGTGGAGCATGTTCTGCCCAGGCCCCTGGGGGTCACCATCCAGCAAACCACTCAGGGCTTTGCTCTTTCCAAGTCGGAGGGCGGGCGCACGCTGTTTACTGTGCGAGCCTCCCGCGCGGTGCAGTTCAAGGCCGGCGGCAGGGCGTTGCTGCATGACGTGACCATCGTGGTTTTCGGCAAGCAGTCCAACCGTTTCGATCAGATCTACGGCAAGCAGTTCGAATACAACCCCAAGTCGGGAGATGTGATCGGTATTGGCGCCGTACACATGGACCTGCAAAGCAATGCCCAAGGTCCAATCCGGCCTGATCAGACGCCCCCGGAGGTGGTAAAGAACCCCGTCCACATTGATACCAGCAATTTGACTTTCAACCAGAAGACGGGGAACGCAGCCACACCGGCGCTGGTGCGCTTCAGCATGCCCCAGGCCAGCGGCTCCGCCGTGGGCGCCAGCTACAACGCCAAAGACAATTCCCTGACCATGAATTCACAGGTGGAGCTGACCACCACCGGCGACGATCCCATGCACATCGTCGCCACGCATGCGGTGATGACCAAGGTGCCCCGTCAGATTGTGATGGCCCAGCCCCAGGTCACGCGCAGCGACGAACACTTTTCCGCCGACCAGGGCACCATTTTTCTTCGCAACGACAATACTGCTTACCGCCTGCTCGCAGTGAGCAATGTGCATGCCGATACCATCGGTGAGGCTCCTACCCACCTGCAGGCGGCGCAGGGCGATTTCCAGATCGCGCCCCATAACCAGGTGCAATCCGGCGTGCTTTCCGGTGAAGTGCACGTGCAGGCCACCGGCAAGCAACCGGCGGAAGGGCAAGCCCGCCGCGCCTATTTGCGTTTTAGCGCGCGCAACGTTCTCAACTTCGTTCACGCCGTGGGAGCGGTGCGGATGGTGCAGCATCGCGCTCCTTCGCCCGATGGGCAGCCGCAGCAGACCGAAGTGGACGCCGATGCCGTGGATTTCACCCTCATGCCAGGCAGCATCCTGGACCACGCTGATACTTCCGGCAAAGCCCAGATCGTGATTCTCTCCGCCAATAATCAGCAGAGCCAACCCGGCGCTCGCCCGGTTCGCCCCAAACCTGCCGGTCCGGTTCGCACCGTGGTAACGGCGCGCACCTTTCACGCTACTTTTACCGATCAGAACCGCATGAAAACCCTGCACGGCGCTCCCGACGCGAAGATCGTTTCCCGCACCCCCGGAGAGCCGCAGCGGGTCAGCACCAGCCGCGTGCTGGACGTGGCCTTCGCGCCCGATGGCCAGGTCAGCAACCTGGTACAGACCGGAAACGTGCATTACACCGAGGAGCAGCGCGAAGGCTGGGCGCAAAATGCCGCCTACGACCCGGGTAATGGCAATCTTCTGCTCACCGGATCGCCGCGGGTGGTGGATGGCGGCACCACCACCAGTGCCGACACCATTCGCATGGTGCGCCCCACCGGGTTGGCTTTCGCCCAGGGCAATGTGAAGTCCACTTACAGTGACCTGAAGCCCGATCCTTCCGGGGCCATGCTGGCAGGCTCCGACCCCATCCACGTCACCTCGGCCAGCATGACCGCCAACCGCAATACCGGAGTGGCGGTGTATGTGGGCGCCGCTCGCCTGTGGCAGGACGGCAACATTGTGCAGGCCCCGACCATCACTTTTAATCGCAATGACCGCACGGTGCTGGCCCAGGCCGACGCCCAGCACCGCGTGGCCACACTTTTCGTGCAGACCGATACCAATGGCAAGGTCACCCCCGTCAATGTGGCTTCCAACCAGCTCAGCTATCTCGACCAAATCCGCCAGGCGCGATTTGTGGGAAGCGTGGTGGCGAGCATGACGGATGGCACTTTGACTTCCGACCAGGCCACCATCTATCTGCTGCCGCGCGAACAGAAACCGGGGGTAAAAGCTGCGGCCAACGAACCCAACGCCAGCCACCTGGATCATGTAGTAGCGGATGGCCATGTGGTTTTGATTCAACCCACCCGTCGCGGCCATGGGGATCACCTGGTGTACACGGCTGCGGACGGCAAATACGTTTTGAACGGCGGATCGCCGAGCATTTTTGATGCCGAACACGGCACCGTACAGGGCGATTCGTTGACTTTCTATAATCGCGATGATAGGGTGCTGGTCGAAAGCGCGCCTTCTCCTCCCATCGCTCAGTCAAGAGTGGCGAAGTAAATGCACACGCTCTCCACCCAGGAAGTATGTAAGTCCTATCGCGGCCGGCGGGTTGTTAACGGCGTCTGCCTCAACATCGAGCAGGGCGAAGTGGTTGGACTCCTTGGGCCCAACGGCGCCGGCAAGACCACCACCTTCTACATGGTTGTTGGCCTTACCCCGCCCGACGAGGGCCGCGTCCTGCTGGACGGGGAAGACATTACGCGCGTGCCCATGTATCTGCGGGCGCGCCATTACGGCATCAGTTACCTTCCCCAGGAAGCCTCGGTATTCCGCAAACTGACGGTGGAGGAGAACATCCTGGCGGTTCTGGAAGCCCAGCCCATGTCCTGGCACGAGCGCCGGGAAAAAACCGAGCGCCTCATCGAGCAGTTGGGCTTGGGCGTTATCCGCAAAAACAAAGGTTATGCCCTCTCTGGGGGCGAACGCCGGCGGGTGGAAATCGCCCGCAGCCTGTGCATTTCCCCTAATTTCATCCTGCTGGACGAGCCTTTTTCCGGCATTGACCCCATTGCCGTCCTCGACCTGCAGAAGATCATTTTCGACCTGAAATCCAGCGGCATCGGCATACTGGTAACCGACCACAACGTCCGCGAGACCCTCTCCGTGACCGATCGCGCCTACATCATCAACGAAGGACGTATCTTCCGCACCGGCACCCCGGAGCAACTGGGCAGCGACCCCGAGGTGCGGCGGGTGTACCTGGGAGAGAGTTTCTCCCTGGTGTAGGCCGATTGGCGGTAGACCGACACGGCCTTTGGGTTACAGATGAGTTAACCCATGAGCTGTTGAAAGTGGAAAGAACCTCTTCGGTATTTCATATCATATTGAAAATCAAGGGTTACGTAGGTCACGCATTTTGCTTGCCAACCTCTTGGGTTGGAAGCCCAGGTGGGTGTAATCTGAGCTTAGCCAAACTTGGGCCGCTATGGTGTTACTCCAGCCAAAACTGAACCTCAAGGTCACGCAGAAGCAGATTCTGACCCCTGGCCTGGTGCAGATGGTCAGCGTGCTTGCGCTCAATAAACTCGAGCTCAAGGACATGATCAACGCCGAGATCGTGGAGAACCCCGTGCTGGAGGAGATGGATTCCACGGTCCCCCTGCTGGACGAGGTGGCCAGCCGGGAAGAGGACCGGGAGCGGGTGGCTGCCGCCGACGAACCCATCGTGCAGGCGGAAAAGAAAGACCCCTTCGACGAAATTGATTTCGGTTCATTTTTTCAGGATTATCTCGACCCCGGATACCGCAGCCAGGGCGAAATGGAGTCGGTGGAGAAGCCCTCCTTCGAGAACTTCCTTTCCCGGCCTTCGACCTTGACCGACCACCTGATGTGGCAGCTGGGCTCCCTGCCTGTGCGCCCCGAAGTGGCCGCGGCAGCCGAACTGGTGATCGGCAACCTGAATGAAGATGGATACCTGATCGCGAGTGACGAGGAACTGCTCTCTGCGTCCCACATGCCGGTGGCTGGTGTCCCGTCGCGCAACGGGGCTGGAAGCGCAGCCCCAGCCGAGTCTTCGGCTGCAAGCGCTACCCTGCCAGACGTCGCAGCAGTGGAGGGCGAGAATGAGTTGGGTTCGGAGAGAGCGGCCGAGCCCGCCCTGGGCAATGAGCCCGTGGCGGGTTTGCGGGAGCCTTCACCCGCGGTCACGGCCACTGCCGAGCCTGAAGTTCCGCGGGCGAACCATGACCAGGGCACCGCGCTGTTCGATGGCGCGGCGCTGAAGGAAGCCATCGAACTGGTGCAGCACCTGGACCCGGTAGGCGTGGCCAGCCGCGACTTGCGCGAATGTCTTCTGGTGCAGCTTTCCCATCAGGCGCAAGACCACAAACAGCTCAAGAATGGCGAATCGTCTGCCGCCTCCCAGCTGGTGGCGGATGCAGTTGCCATTGTGGACAAGCACCTGCGCGAGTTACAGGGCAAGCAGTACAAGGAGATTGGCCGCGGCATCAGCCGTCCCTTGGAGGCGGTGATGGAGGCGGTGGAACTCATCAAGACACTCGACCCCCGTCCCGGCCAGCGTTACAACAAAACCGAGCCGCGGCTGATCGAGCCCGACGTGGCGTTCGTCAAGCAGGGGGATGAGTGGATCGTGCTGATGAACGAAGACGACGTGCCGCAGCTGCGCCTCAACCCGGCCTACCGCCGGCTGCTGCAGCGCGATGCCGCCGAAAAGGACGTGCGCAATTACGTCAAGGAGCGCTACAAGTCAGCCATCCAGCTGATCAAAAACATCGAGCAGCGCAAGCAGACCATCCTAAGAGTTTGTTACGCCATTATCGGACGGCAGCGCGACTTCCTGGAGAGGGGCATAGACCAGCTCAAGCCCATGATGATCAAGGAAGTGGCGGAGGAAATCGGGGTGCATCCCTCCACCGTCAGCCGCGCCGTTGCCAACAAGTACGCCCACACACCCCAGGGTGTTTTCGAGCTCCGCTATTTCTTCAGCGAGAGCGTGAATGGCCCGGAGGGCGGCGCCACCTCGCTGCTCATCCTCAAGCGCCGGGTCAAGAAGCTCATCGAGGAAGAAGATCCCGCCAGGCCGTTGACCGACGAGCAGATCACCCGCATCCTCCAGTCGCAGGGTATCCAGGTCACTCGCCGTACGGTCGCGAAATACCGGGAGGATATGCGCATCCCGAGTACCCACCAGCGCAGAGTGAAAAGCTAGTTGCAGTCGCTGTTGTCCGGCAACTGTAGGTATTCCGATCAGGAGGGGCAGTCGATGAATGTGGAATACACCGGCAGGCAGTTTGAAATCACTCCCCGCATCCGACAAGAAGTAGAAACCGGCTTAGCCAAGCTGATAAAAATACTCGGCGACAATTTCAAAACCAAGGTGATTCTGACCGTGGAGAAGCATCGCCACAAGGCGGAAATCACCATCAGTCCCCGGAATCATCCCCTGGTCGGCCTGGCCGAAGCCGCGGACATGGTGGCCGCCATCAGCGCGGCCATGGAACGCATCGAGCAGCAGGCGGTCAAATACAAGGCCCGCTGGCGGACCAGGAAGCGCCAGCCCAAGGACAAATGGAACGGGCAGGGCAGCCAGGAGGAGATGCTGGTGGCCGTGGGCGCTTCCGCGGAATCGGCGGTGCCCCTGGTGGCCCATAACTATCCGGCCGCGCCGCGCGCCAGCGAGCCCCACATCGTGCGCTCACGCGATGGCGTGGCCCTGCGCCCTCTGACCCTGGAGGAGGCGGTCAAGGAAGCCCAGTTCCGCGATCGCGATGTGTTTGTGTTCCGCGATCCCAACGGCAAAGTCATGGTCCTGCACCGCACCAAAGACGGCAAGATGGAGCTGATCGAGGCGCCGTAGAGCCAGTGGGTCAGTGGCCAGTGGTCAGTTGTCAGTAGGGCGCGGCTTTCGCCGCGCCCGTTCTTTTTGAGATTTATCATCCGCAGGCGGATACAGAGCCGCGTCCGAGTCGACGTCTGCAACGTGCATCGAAACCCTACCCGCCGTTCCAGGGAGTTTACTGTGCGCCGGCAGTGGCCCTGCCAGCCAGGCTCCTTGCCCGGGCGCCCGGGGCGGCAACGTAAGGCAGCAGCATCTGTCGTATGCGCTGGCGCGCGCGGAACAGCCGCGCCTTGACCGTGCCCACGGTGATGCGCAGGATTTCCGCCGTCTGCTGCGCCGACATGCCCTGCACGTCCCGCAAAACGAA
>DATGGJ010000528.1:0-2874 GCA_035308585.1 Terriglobales bacterium | reverse complement strand
TCTCCCGCACGCCCGCCTCGATGGCACGGAAGGCCTTGCGCACCGCTTCCGGATCGCGCAGGTTGAGCTGCACCCCGCCCACATCGGTTTTGTGGGTGATGGTTTCCGAGTGCAGCTTGAGCACCACCGGATAGCCGATCTCCCCGGCACGCTCCAGCGCTTCGTTTTCGCTGATGGCCAGCACTGTGGGCACGCAGGGAATTCCATAGGCCGCGAGCACCTGCTTCGATTCCAGCTCGCTGAGCAGGGTGCGCCCCGCCTGCCGCGCCCGCTCCACGATGGTGCCCGCGCGTTTGCTGTCCGCCACCTCCCCATCGGCGGGCAGCGAGGGCGTCTCATACAGGCCGCGCAGGTTGTAGCTGTAGCGCCACATGTAGTAGAAGACCTTGGCCGCCGTATCCGGAAAAGGAAACGTCGGAATGCCGGCGCGGTTCAGGATGTCCTGCCCCGCCGCCACCTCCGCCCCTCCCATCCAGCTGGCCAGCACCGGCTTGCCCGTGCTCTTGGCGTAAGGCTTGAGCTGCTCCGCGGTTTGCGTGGGGTCGGTCATGGCCTGCGGCGTCAGGATGGTCAGCAGGCCGTCAATGCTGGGATCATGGGCGGCAATCTCCAGCGCCTTGGCGTAGCGCTGCGGTCCCGCGTCGCCCAGGATGTCCACCGGATTGTTGTGGCTCCAGTGCGGCGGCAGCAGCTCGTCGAAGGCCTTCATGGTCTCCGGCGACAGCGGCGCCAGCTCTCCGCCCAGCCCCATAAGCGCGTCGGTGGCCAGCACTCCCGGCCCGCCGGCGTTGGTCAGAATGGCCAGGCGCGGGCCCTGCGGGCGCGGCTGCTTGGAAAGAATGTCCGCCAGATAGAACAGGTCGGAGATGGAGGTCACGCGCAGCACGCCGCAGCGCCGGAAGGCCGCGTCCAGAACTTCGTCGCTGCCGGTCAGCGCCCCGGTGTGCGAGGCCGCCGCCACCGCCGCCGCTTCCGTGCGTCCCGCCTTGATCACGATGATGGGCTTGGTCAGCGATACCTCGCGCGCCGCTGAAAGGAAACTGCGGGCGTTGCCCACCGACTCCATGTACACCACGATGCTGTGCGTGCGCGGGTCATTGCCCAGGTAGTCAATCAGGTCGCCCCAGTCCACATCCAGCATGGAGCCGATGGAGACGAAGGCGCTGTAGCCCACCATCTCCCGCTGGCTCCAGTCCAGCACCGCCGTGCACAGCGCCCCGCTCTGGCTGATGAAGGCCACATTGCCCGGACGCGCCATGGTTTGCGCGAAGGTGGCGTTCAGCCCGCTCAGCGGGTTCATCACTCCCAGGCAGTTGGGACCGATCACCCGCAGCCGGGTGCCGCGCATCCTTTCCAGGATCTGCCGCTCCAGCTCTTTGCCGTGCTCGCCGTGCTCCTTGAAGCCGGCGGAGATCACTATGGCGCCTTTCACGCCTGCCTCTGTGCACTCCCCGATCACTCCCGGCACCGTGTCCGCCGGGGTGACGATTACCGCCAGCTCCACCTGCTCCGGCACCGCTGCCAGCGAGCGGTAGGCCTTAATGCCCAACACGCTGCCGCGATTGGGATTGATGGGATAAACCGTGCCCCCAAAGGGCGTGCTCAACAGGTTCCACAGAATGGTGCGGCCCACGCTGCCCTGACGCTCGGTGGCCCCCACCACCGCCACGCTCTGGGGTTTGAAAATCGCATCCAGGGGATGCCCTTCGGCCCGCAGCACGTCCTGGGAACGGTCGCGCGCCGGTTTCGGCTTGGCAGGTTTCATGGCTGTAGTATCCATAATGAGCCAGTCTAAGAGCTCCGGAGGCCGGCTCGATGTGCCCGCCGTCACATCCCGAACCTTAAAATTATAGACCCGTAACCTACTGAGGTGCGAAGACTTACATTAATTGGTCCGGGCGCCCCGGGCGGCTTTCCCACTTTGGGCGGGGCGTCAGGCAGGACAACAATTTTGCGCCCGGCCAGCAACTTTTGTTGGGGGATGAGGTTTATACCCTGTGAGGACAATCACCTGCGGTCCCAAGCAAGTGCGTCCTGAATGCCCGTAAATCTCTAAGGAGAGTTTAGGAAAATGAAGAAGCTGCTCACATTGCTGTTCGCTGCATCCATGCTGCTCGGCGTAGCCGTGGCCCAGGAAGCTGGTTCCACCGCCGCTCCCGCCAGCAACCAGAAGATGTCCAAGGCCGAGAAGAAGGCTGCCAAGAAGGAAAAGAAGGCCAACAAGAAGGCTGCCAAGAAGGCCAAGAAGGAAGCGAAGACCTCTTCGCAGAAGTAGTTAACCGTCTCTTAGACTCTCCCCGGCTTGCGGGCCGGGGATTTTTTTGCTCGTTTTTGCCGCGTTTGTACCCCCAAAGGCGTGGTTTTGGGGTGTTTTCCGGGGCGATTTTGGGGTTTTTGGGGCAGCACGGGAAACACCGCAGCTCGCGATTTTTGTGATTTTGGGGGTCAAAAACGTAGTAAAATCCGCGCATTATTGCTGCCGATCCCGGGCAGCGGTGGGGTATTCATAAACGCTCATTCTGAGCGTGTTCTATGTACGGCCGATTTCGGCCGGGGGCTCCAAGGGCCGAGTCTGATTGGGTAACCCAATACCGATCACATAGGAACCGGGAGGTAGTGTATGCAACAGCAGGCCACGGGGACTGCCATAGGGTCCGCTTCAACTGTCAGCACAAGCAGCAATACAGATTGCCGCAAGGTATGGATTATGACCGGGTACGCGATTTCGTTCCTGGCCATGTGCGGCGTACTGGCGTATTACTTCTCCGCCTACATCACTCACTGATCAAGGTTCCTCGCGACTCGTCCTGCGGGCGAGAAGAGGGAGTAGTGTAAGCAGGGGCGAAAGCCCGGGATTATTATCGCGTTTTCTCC
>DATGGJ010000527.1:0-2681 GCA_035308585.1 Terriglobales bacterium | reverse complement strand
TGTTTGAGAATTTCCTCTTGCCGGATGCGTTTTAGCAACCGGCGGCTGGGAGCGGTGAACCGGTGTTGGACTTTCAGCTCCACCGTCGGGTAGGGCTGGCTCGTCACCTCAAGTTCCTGTTCGAACGGCACTGCGGCGCCCGTATTCGCGCGTCCTTCGAGGCTTAACCTGTACTGCCCCGGAGCGGCGTTCAGATCCACGCCAAACAGCGCGTACCAGCAGCCGCTGCCAGGATCGAAGCTGAAGAAGATCTTGTGGCCCATCCACGAACCGCCCAGCGCTTGCAGTTTGACCGGCGGCGCCACATAGAGGACAGCCGGCGCGCCATTTACCAGGGTGGCGGGTTCTGAGCGCACCTGCCACGCGCTGGTTGCCTCCGCGCCGGGAGTTGCGGCTTGTGAAGCCTGGGCAGCAGAAAACTGGCCGAGCAGCAAAACAGCGCATAGCGTCGCGGCAGGAAAGGTACGCACCATGGATTCAATCTACCGCGCTAGTGGGTTCCAGGCAGGTAACGAAAGGGTGACCGCAAACAGGTCTGTTTGGCGGAGGATAACTTCAAGCCGGGAGAGGAGTTGGAACCGTTGGGGCGTCCATAGACGGCCAAAAGGGCCGATAGGGGTTGGGACGACTCCCTCCATGCCGGGTTATCCAAAATTGGAGTATTAAATCTCCACAATTGGATAAACTGCGGATCTGGACGTCCCTTGTTGTTTTCACAATTAGAAGAAATCGAAATTAAGGGCGAAAGCTATTTTTCGGCGCAAACAACCTTCAGGCCACGGGGTAGGAGATTTGGTGGAGGCGGCGGGAGTCGAACCCGCGTCCGCAGATGTTACTGGTCAAGAGACTACATGCTTAGTCGGATTCCGAGGGCCCCGTCAGGCCCGAAAGCCTTCTGGGGTGACCTTTCGCCGCTCGCGCTCAGAACCGACAAGACACGCGAGCCGCTAGCCCGATGATCTCGCCGGTGGGGCTCGGGCCTGGCCTCACCAGCCAGCCTGCTGTGCGACGCCCTGCCACCGCCCACAGGCGAAGCGGTGAAGGACGGCTACTTAATTAATTAAGCAGCGTATGCCATTTGTGGAGTGGCATTTCTAGTTTTGCACGCGATTACGGGTGTGTGCACCCCGGCATGCCTCTTGGCCGCAAGCATCCCCGTCGAAGCCGTGACGCCCCCATTATGAGGATCCCGCCGAAGCGGGAGCAGCCGTGCAAAGAACCACTTCCAATCTAGGTATTAAACGCTTGGAAGTCAATTGATTAGATGCGGTGGAGGTTACTCTGGATGCGGGGAAGCAGTTGCCAGTTGTCAGTTGCCAGTGGCCAGTGAGGTAGCTGGTGGGCAGTAGCTGGTAGTCGGTCTAGGGAGCCGATGCGAGTGGGGGTACCAACTACTAACTACCAGCTACCAACTACTTATCAACCGATTTCTGAGTCCGGACTCGTGACTCCTGGTTTTACATCGCTTTTCCGCATCCTAACGCCCTGCAGGTCATCTGATTGGTTCGTGGCCTGTAGAATAGTGACCTCGCGGGGGCCAGTAGAATAGTGTCCTTGCCCTATGCCAATCCATTGCCAGGAGAGCAGCTAGTGCGCACGGAGTGTTTGCCCTTCACGCTCATTCCGCACACCACTCCTCTGTTCACCGACCTGCTCTACAGCTACCCCAAAGTCAGGCAGTTTTTCCCGCGATCCCCGGACCTCGCGCAATGGGCCACGCAGGAAGCTGGGGCGATTCGCTATGAAGACAGCCGGCGGAAAAAAGTGGCGGCCATCCTGGAGCGGCAGAATCGCTCCTGGGGAGCCTCGCCCGAGGCCCTGAAGAATCTGGAGCGGCTGCGGGCTGGGGCCTTCTGCGTGGTAACCGGGCAGCAGGTGGGACTGTTCGGCGGACCGCTGTATGCCATCTTTAAAGCCCTGGGCGCCATCCGCCTGGCGCAGAAGGCCAGCGAACTGGGGGCGGATTGCGTGCCCGTGTTCTGGCTGGCCACCGAAGACCACGACCTGGAGGAAATCAATCACACTACGCTGCTGGCGGGCGACGGCTCGCTGCAGGCGGTGGCGACCAGCACCCAGGGCGCGCCTGACGCTCCGGTCAGCGAAATTCGCCTGGGGGAGGAAATTCGCCAGCCGCTGGAGGATGCGGCGGCCGCGCTGGGCGACTCCGAAATCACTGATCTCTTGCGCCGCTGTTACCGGCCGGGCGAGACCCTGGGCAGCGCCTTTGCCAAACTGTTCAGCGCGCTGGCGGGACGCTGGGGCGTGGTCATGCTGGACGCTTCCGATCCCGAACTGCACGCGCTGGCGCAGCCGATTTACCACGCCGCCATCGAACGCGCTGAAGAGCTCGACCAGGCGTTGCTGGAGCGCGACCGCGAGCTGCTCTCCTCCGGCTACCACGACCAGGTCAAAGTCACGGAACTTTCCACGCTTTTATTCACGATTGAGAACGGCTCACGGGTGGTGATTCATCGCGGAGATGGCGTGGCTCGGCCTGCCGGTTTCCGCATCGGGCAGGAAAGACTCGGGCGCGAGGAGCTGTTGCAGCGCATCGATGCCGAGCCACAACATTTCAGCGCCAATGTGCTGCTACGGCCGGTGGTGCAGGATTACCTGCTGCCCACGCTCGCCTATACCGGTGGTCCGGCAGAATGCGCCTACTTCGCCCAGGCGGCGGTGGT
>DATGGJ010000526.1:0-12049 GCA_035308585.1 Terriglobales bacterium | reverse complement strand
GCCTGCAGGGAACAGCCCTGGAGGTGGTATTGCGTTACCAGGGACCGGTCATTCGATTGCCCGGTCGCGTGGTTGCTGTTCACCCTGGAATGGGAATGGGCATAGAGTTCGACCGAAGTGCGGGACAGAATTCCACGCTTTTGGCTTCCCTCATTGAAGCCATGGGTGTCCGAGAAGCTCAGCTCTGACTACACTTTGGCCTTGGCTTTAAGGCGGACCTGGCCGCCGTCCATTTCCACGGAATATTCCACGGAATGGCAGCCATACTGCTTGCGGATCTGGTCGGTCTTGCTCTGCACAAATTTTTCAAAGGATTCCAGATTTCCGCTCTTGGAGATGTCCTCGCCGGCTTTCTTCTTGGCTTCCAGCAGCGCGTCAAACAGCTTCTGTACCTTTTCCCGCTCGCTGCCCACGTCCGAACACTGCACCGTAACGGGATGGAGGGTGGCGTGGTGCGCGGCCGGCTTTTCCTCTTCGAACATACGCACTCCCTGGACGGAGAGCAACGCATCCTGCGGCCGGCGGTAACCCTCCTCGCGAATACGGGTCTTTTTGCGCCACAGATCGCTGAGCAGGGCATAGCGCTGGGTGAGTTCGTTGTAGCGATAGCGCTGGGCGAAGTTCATACGCTGGCCGTCGGAGTAGCCGTCGCTGAGCTTGCGGATGGTGTTGCTGACGCGCCATTCGGTGTCGGCAGGAGGGCGCTTGGTGGGATTGTTGAAATAGATTTCGTATTCGATCTTGAGGCGGCGCAGATTCGCTTCCAGCGCGTTCAATTCTTCGTCAACCGTCACTAATCACCTCAAACGGCGGGCGCCACCTTGGAGCAGGTCCCGAGCACAATAGTGGTGCAAATGGGGAAAAACGCAATGTAACACAGGGGAGAGGCGAAAAGAGAAGATGCCGGTCCGCTCCAGGGTACGAAGGTCACCCCCAAAACAGTCATTTTGGGCAGCGAACCTGCCCGGGGCTGCGCACATCCAAGCGGGGAGCAGGCGTGGGGCGCTCTCCGGGGAGAGGCACCGGGCCAGGCAAGAACTAGAACATGAGTAAGAGACTGGCACTTATCCTTGCCGACCATCATCAGGTAGTGCGGGATTCCATTGCTAACCTGTTGGAGGCCCAGCCCGACATGCAGGTAGTGGCGGTAGCCGGCGCGGGCAGTCAGGTGCCGGAGCTGGTAGAGCGGCACCGCCCCGACGTGCTGGTGCTGGAACTTGACTTGCCTGAACTGACCGGCTTGGAGGTGCTGCGCACACTGGGCCATGCAGGACTGTCGCTGCCCACCCTTATCCTTACCGCCTCCGATAACGAAGTGGATTACGTGCAGGCGGTGCGCTTGGGAGCGAGCGGGCTGGTGCTGAAGCGCGACAGCCCGGATAAGCTGTTTCAGGCCATTCGCAACGTGGCCGCGGGGCAACTGGCATTCTCCAACGAGATTGCGCAGCAGGTGGTGAGCTGGATGGCGGGGGAACGCATGCGGGCGCCAGTGCGCGGCCTGCAGCGGCTCTCGCAACGGGAACGCGCCGTGGCGGTGCTGGTGGCGCGTGGCCTGCGCAACCGCGAAATCGCGGTTCAACTCAACATCAGTGAGAATACCGTAAAACGCCACCTGCAGAGCATCTTCAGCAAGACCGGCGCCCATGACCGCGTGGAACTGGCGGCCATGACCGTGGAACAGCCGGCGGAAGCGGCGTAACCGCCTCCTTCCCCATTCTCGCAAGTGCGAATTGCCCGCTGCTAATCTACAATCACTTCGCATTCACTTCCCTTTGCGAGACTAGTCATGACCATGTGGCATGTGGTGGGGGCCTTGGCCCTGGGTGTGGCAGTTGGCGTCTTTTCCGGACTGATTGGGGTGGGCGGCGGCATCATTCTCATCCCCGCCCTGATTTACATCTTCGGGATGGATCAGCACCTGGCCCAAGGCACCTCCCTGGCCATGCTGCTCCCGCCCACCGGCATTCTGGCCTTCATGGAGTATTACAAAGCGGGCAAGGTGAACTGGCAGCTGGGTCTGCTCATCGCCGCCGGAGTCTTCCTGGGCGGCTACTTTGGGGGCGCCTGGGCCCAGGAAATCTCCGGCCCCACCCTGCGTAAGGTGTTTGCGATCGCCATGGTGGCTACGGCGGCCAAGATGTTTCTGCAGAAGTGAAGAAACCGGAACCGCGGGGAGGCAAAGGACGCCGAGAATACGCGTTCTAGAAGACCTTTAGACGGATGGTGAGGTACTTCTTTGGGTTCTTGCGAATGGCTGTAATCAGGTTCCGGGTTTCGGTCAGCAGCTGGTTGGTGTTGTTGTAAACGGCCGGATCTTGGATGAATTTTCCCGCCGAACCCTGGCCGGAATTCAGTTGCGTGGCCAGCGCGTTGAGCTTGCTGATGGTGTCGTTTACCTTCTGGGCAAATGCCTGGTCCCGGGCCACCAGGCCAAGCGTTCCCTTGCCCGCATTGATGTTGTCCATCAGTTCGTTGGCCTTGGCCACGGTCGCGTTAGCATTGTTGTAGAACGACGGGTCCTTGAGGAATTTGCCCGCTGTGCCTTGCCCGGAATTAACCTGGTCAAGGATGGCGTTGAGTTTGTCCACTGTGGTGTTGGCGCGGTTATACAGGTCGTCGCTGACGATCAGCTTACCCAAACTGCCCTGGCCCTGGCTGACGGCGGAAGCTACCTTCTGAAGCTCCGCCAGGGTGGTATTCAGGCGGTTGTACAAGGCCTCGTCGTAAATCAGTTTGCCAATGGACCCCTGCCCGCTCTGGATGAAGGAGACGATGTTATCCACGCGCTGCAGCAGAGCCTGCACGTTCTGCAGCGTGCTTTGGCTGGCCCGCACGACGTCCGTCAAATCCGGTTGCTCGTGAATGGGCAGCACGGTACCGTCGGCCGCCGGAGGGCCGTGCGCGGCACGGCTATCAATATCTACGAAGGTTTCGCCCAGCACCCCTTGCGTGCTCAGTTCGGCGCTGGAGTCGGTCCGTATGCCGTTCTCGTATTTTGTGCTCACCCGCAGCACAACCTTCACCGGAGTCAAGCCGTGGTTGGGCACCACGCGGATGGAATCCACATTGCCGATGTCCACCCCCTGCAGGCGCACCGGCGCGCCCACGCGCAGGCCGGAAGCATTGTCAAAATAGGCGTACAGCGTGATTTTATGGGTAAATAAGCCGGTGGAGCCGGTCATGAGGAAGATCAGAACAATCAGGGCGATGCTGGCAAAAATCACCGTCAGCCCCACGCGCAGTTCTGACCATCTCAGTTGCTTCTGACTAGCCACCTTCTCCTCGGAAAACTAGTAGCCATTCTGATGCTTTGCGAGCCGCTCCGGAATTATCTATGTAGTGGCCCCGTGGGTGCACACCAGCGCCGGCGCTCCCCGGCGCCTTGCTGGAGCCCGTAAGTTCAGCCATAACTCAAGTTTACAGGCGATGATAACAGACGTCCGGACTCAAGCTCCACGCGCCAGGGGCAGGCGCCGGAAGGTGATGGTCAACACCAGGGCCAGCAGATAGGCGAGAGCCCCGCAGGTGAGGGTCAGGTTCAGACCGACGTGAATGGCAATCACAATTGCCAGAACCGAGCCCAGAACACTGGAAGCCGCGTTCATGGCCCAGGCCCACTCGATCGCGTTGTGCTGAGAAGGAGCAGCATCCGAGGGTCCGATGGTGGCACCCTCGGCCTCGACCTGGTTTCCGGCCAGCCAGCGCAACCCCGTGGGAAAAGGCATTCCCATGGCAAATCCCAGGGGAACCAGCACTACGGCGCTCACCATCAGCTTCAACAAAAAGGGGAGTCCGACCAGCGCCCCCAGCAGCCTCTGCAGCACACCCACATAGACCAGCAGCGCGGCTACCAGGGCCACCAGGGGAATCTTGACCCGGCTGGGCTGCGACAGCCATTGACGCGAAAGCATGCTGCCCGCTCCGCTGGCCAGCATGAGCAGGAAGATCACCACCGTCAAGGCGTAGGTGGGATTACCCAGGAAGAGCACAAAGCGCTGAATGAACGTGATCTCCACCAGGATGTAGCCCAGGCCGACAGCAATGAAATAGAGCAGCTGCAGGGTTCGCCCTCCGCCTCCGCCGTGCAGCGCCAGGGGCAGCACCAGGAAGAACAGCACCGCGGCAATGGAGATAAGCAGCACCATGGCCAGCACCACCACGCCCAGATTCACCTTCCAATCAATCCCCCGGGCCAGCAGGTGTTTGTTGAGAATTTGCCGGGTCTTAAGAGTGAAGAAAAAGAATGGTGCGTTATCAGTATCGGGCGCCACATTGAATTCGTAATGGCTGGCGAAGCCGTAGGGATCGTTGCTGGCGATAAGCTGGCCGAAAGCATTGTCCTGCGGCTGGGAGGGCATGTATTGCGCCACCAGCCTGGTCTCGGCCAGATGGGCGCGCACCGCCGCTTCCTCTTCCGGTGTGAAGGGAGTCTTTTTGGCCAGCACCACCACCGGGCGGCCATCCACATTTAGCGGTCCTTCGGAGACCACAACAAAGTTGCGGGCCGGGTTGGGGACTCCGATCTCATGCAGCGCCTGCATGGCCACGGCCACCACGCGCAAAGCTTCCCGCGGCTGTTTGAACTCCCAACGGGTAATGGCGATCATGCCGTCTGGCTTAAGGTGCTCGAAATATTCCTTGAACGCTTCCACCGTATACAAATTGTTTTCGCTGAGGGCAAAGGCGCCAGCGGCGGTGGAAGCCCAGGTATCCACCAGAGTCATTTGGATCACGTCATACCGCTGGCGTGAGTTGCGCACCCAAGAGCGGCCGTCGGCAATGTGGATGTGAACCTGGGGCAGGTCGTAGAGATGATGCGAGTAGTCTGCATACCGGCCGCGCATCACATCGTTGATGATGATGGGATTGATCTCGATTCCCGTTATGTTGGCGCTGCCGTTAGCCAGAGCCCGCATCACATCAGGTCCGCCGCCGGGGCCGATGATGGCGTAGCTGCCGTGCGGGCGCAGGACATTGGTGACCGAAGGCGCGGTGGACATCATGGCTTTGTGCAAAGGCGTCTGTTCCCACACCTTGGGATCGAAATTCATGATGGCGCTGTTGGCATCGGCATCAATTACCACCCACTTGGAACCATCCTTCTTGCGGTCTACTTCAATGCGGGAGATGGCGTTCCAGCGCACATACTCGACGGTAAAGTAATCGGAGATGCGGACCCCTTTAGCGTAAATGACATCTATCAGCCGGCCGGAGTAATTGGCGCCGATCAGGGCAGCAAGGAGCAGCCCCAGAACCACCCCGGCGCGCCGCTCGCGGGGGGAAGTGGACCAGGTCACTGCCGCCCCGGCCATAGCCAGGGCGGCAAAAACCACGGTGTTGGGGCCGCCTATCCAGTTGAGCAGCGGAACCACAGCCAGGCAGGCGAGCGAACCGCCCACCAGGTCGGCGCCATACAGTTGCGGGATGCGGCGGCTCTCGCGGGCGAAGGCCACCGAAAATAGCAGTCCGGTGCAGAAAAAAGGAACGGCAGAGAACAGATATATCGCTGTCAACCGTTTGAAGTTGTAGCTGCTCAACTGCAGGGCCACGCGCGTGTGCAACACCACTTCCAGGGCGACCACAATCGCCACCGCATTAAGAAGGCAGAGCAGGCCTCCTATTTTGCGCACATCGTGAACCGCCAGCCAGTTCTGGCGGAGGTAGGCAAACACTCCTCCCGCTCCCAGGCCAAGCAGAGCGATAGAGATGGCCAGAAAAGCGAAGTGGTAGAAGAGCACCACCGAAAACAACCGGGTCAGAGCCAATTCCAGCAAGAGGGCGGCAAAGCTGGCCAAGGCGACACCGGACAGCGGTGCCGTTGCAATCAGCGGCTTAGCTTGCATTTGCTTGGGAAGAACGGCCGTCTCACTCATGGAATGCAGATTCAGCTTTCTCTTCAGGTCTCGAGAATCACCTGAGCAATGGCTTCTGAGGCAGTGTGCGTGAGCGAGAGCGCGGTATGAGTCGCGCCCAATCCCGCGGCAAACTCGGCTGCCTTGCCGCTAAATACCAGCGTCGGCCTGCCCCCAGGCTGGCGGCGCACTTCGATGTCGCGCCACCTGACCCCGTGATTCCAGCCCGTGCCCAGGGCTTTCATGGCCGCTTCCTTGGCGGCAAAACGGGCAGCATAGCGTTCCGTCCGGTTGGCCTTGGCCTCGCAGTAGCGGATTTCGTCTGGCGTGTAGATGCGTTCCAAAAAGCGTTGTCCGAAACGCTCAATGGCTGCGGCCACCCGGGGCACTTCCACAACATCAATTCCAGTTCCCACAATCATGTAGCAGCGCACTATACCTTCTGGTCCCGCCATTTACGCTGGAATTTCTTACGGTAACACAGATTTGAGATGTTGGATTTACATCCCCGACCGCGGAATTGCTCAAATCGAGTCGTTCTGTCGCAGCCGCCGGCTCTCCGCCAGCATGGCCATGCTGTGGGTCAGATTTTGCAGGGTAATAATGCCGACCAGACGCTGCTCCTCGACCACCGGAATCAGGGTCAGCCCGCGTTGCGTAATCTTATGGAAAGCCGTGGCCAGCGACTCACCTTTCTGCCCCACCTCATACACCTGATTCATTGCCGACTGCACGTAGGAGTTGCCGCTGGCGCGCAAGGCGTTCAGGATCTTCTGTTTCGAGATGACTCCCACCATGTCGCTGCCGCGGATAACGGGAAAGTCGTCCTGCAGACAGTGCACCGCTTTGTGCAGCGCGTCTTCCAGTGTGTCGCCGGGCGAGAGGGTGGCGAAATCGGTGAGCATAACCTCCTCCAGGCGCACCTGCTCCAGGACGGAGTGGAACACCACCGAGCGCTCTTCCAATTGCGCCCCGATGAACAGGCAGACTCCCACCACCACCAGCCACGGATTCCAGACCATGCCGGCGAACATCATCAGAATGGCGATGCCCTGCCCCAGGCTGACAGCCTGGCGCGTCGCCTGGAGCATCCCGACCCGGCGGACAAACAGGGCGCGCAACACCCGGCCGCCGTCCAGCGGATAGGCGGGCAACAGATTGAAGCCGACCAGGAAGAGGTTGCACCACACCAGGCTGCGCAGCAAGTGGCCGGAGTGCACCAAAGGTTGTTTCCACAACCCGATGTGCGGATAGAGGGCTAGCAGGACCGCGGCGGCAATGCCGGCAATAGCAAGGTTAGCGAGCAGCCCGGCCGCGGCCACCTGCAGGTCGCGTTTCCAGAACGGAATTATGTTGGTCCCGGTTTCGGCAGCCATTTGCTGACTTTCATCGAGCAAAGTGACTCCACCGATGGGCAGAAGAATGACGGCGCGAGCCGGTACGCTTAGCCGGCGTCCCACTGCCACCTGCACGAGTTCATGGACGAGTACGGAGGCGAAGATGATGCCCACCAGCGCCAAACCTCGGCCCGCGCCAATCGGCCCCTGCGGCGGCGCCTCCGTGAACCAGACAAACAGCAACACCAACAGAAAGGTGACGTGAATACGGATATCGGCGCCGAACATCCGCCCTGCGGGAAGCGACCAGTTTCTCATGCTCAGCAATGGGGCGCCGGGAGACCGCGCCCTGACTTCCTATAGTTTAGACTGAGCAGCCTGAGCCGCCTAGTTGTCCTGTGCGGCTGGGACCGATGAGGGTAATCGCGGGCAAATACCGCAGCCGTCCCCTGCGCTCGCTGCGCGGACTTGATATCCGCCCCACCTCCGACCGCCTGCGCGAAACCCTGTTTAACGTTCTGGTGGGCGGCGACCCTGGCCGCCTGGCCGAGACTGTCTGGCTTGACCTCTACGCCGGCACCGGCGCGGTGGGGATCGAGGCCCTGAGCCGTGGCGCCCACATGGTCTATTTCGTCGAGGAGTCAACCCGGGCCGCTGAGCTGGTGCGGCAAAACCTGCGCTCCCTCAGCGTAGAGGGCGACAGCTTTGAGGTGGTGGAGCGTGACGTTCTATCCGGTTTGCGACGGCTGGACGCGCAGGCCGTAACCTGCGATTTTTGTTTCCTCGATCCGCCCTATCGGCAGCATGCGAGCTATGAACAGACCCTCGGCTTCCTCGCGCAATCGCATTTGCTGCAACCCGCCAGCGTCGTCGTTGCTGAACACGACCGCAAATTCGACGCCCCGGCAAAGATCGGAGCCCTCCAACGTTACCGCAAACTGGAACAGGGCGATGCGGGATTAAGCTTCTATAAAAAATAGTAGCCAGGAATTGGGAGTCAGGGCCCAATCGAATGCCGCGGCCGTCCCGAGAAATCGCGAAGAAGCAGATTCGGTGAAGAGGCTGCTGAGTGCTAAATGCTGATGGCTACATCAGTATTTCTTTTGCCCTGGCGGTAATGGGGTGCTGCATCTCCGCCAGTTCGTTCTTGACCAGGTTCAGGCCGTAAACGCACTGCTCGAAGTGCTCGGAGAGCCGCGCGAACATCGGCGCCACCTTGGCGTACTCGAAGAACTCAAACTTGGAGACGATGTAGTAGCTCTCCTTGCCCGCTTTCATGAAGTCCACAAAATTTTCCAGCCGCTGGCGCCGCATGCGGAAATGGTTGATGCTTTCCGGGAACATGCCCGTGAAGAACAGGGTAAAGTCGCCGATGTGCTTGCGCACCTGCCGTTCGTAGTCGAAGGAGGGTGCGGGGCCGTAAATGGGGTCGGATTCCAGCAACATCTGGCCCACATCATTCAGGGGCTTGCCGGCGGCATCGCGCAGTTTGAAGAGCTGATCCACCTCGCAGAATTCGGCCAGGATGTTGGCCACGTAGCCGCTCACTTCCGGGTCGCGTATGCCCAATTCATCGTGGTAATGACGGTTCACCAGCTCTACAAATAAGCCCCGCAAGGGGTGCGAATCAGGAATCACTTGGTCTCCTCGCCTTCTCCCGCGCCCATCCGGGAAAAAGCACCCGGATTGGCGTTTACTTAACGTAAGCCGGGCGGGAACGCAAGTGACTTTTGTTGGAAGCCGTTCGTGTTCCCTGTTTTCCCGCGTCCAGCGCCTCTTTCACGCCTCTTCATTGGACAGCTTACGGGTGCTTTTGGTTGTAGTTGTGCACTTGCCGCTTCTGCGCAAGGAGTTAGAGTTGTTGGCGCTCGCAGTTGCTGGCTGCTAAATCGGCCAATGGCAAAGAAAGGCTGTGGCACACTGAAAACGGAGGAACCTCGTAATGGCACGTCAGAATATTTCCAGCGGTGCACCTTGGGAACCCGTCGTCGGCTACTCCCGTGCGGTGCGGGTTGGTCCGTACATTCACGTCGCCGGCACCACCGCCGTCAAGGATGGCAACGTGGTGGGCCAGGGAGACGCTTACACGCAGGCGGTACAGATATTCCGTATCGTGGAGGCCGCCTTAATCCAGGCAGGCGCCACACTGAAAGATGTGGTCCGCACCCGCACCTTTCTGGTCAATATCGCGGACTGGGAAAGCGTGGGCAGGGCGCACGGCGAGTTTTTCCGTGATGTACGCCCCGCCGCTACCATGGTCGGCGTCACCGCACTGGTTTCCCCCGACATGCTGGTAGAGATCGAGGTGGACGCCGTCATTGAGTCTTGAGCCATAGAGGCCATAGTTGCAGTGACCTGCCCCGAAAAGCCGCGGTGTTGGGGGGGGCGGCGCCACCCTCTGGCGGGGGTGCAACCCTGGTCTCAACGGGACAGTCCAATGGCTTAACGTGCTGTCCTGCATCCGGTTACCTTGGTGGCATTTGTTGCACCGGGCAGCCGGAATTCGGCATCAAACGGGTTATAATGTCGTCAGCTCTCGCCAAAGGACGGTCTATTCAAGATCGAAGTACCAATGTCTAACCGATTTAAAGCGTTGATTCTCTCTGTTTCTCTGGTGGTAGTGCTGTTCATGGTGGCTGGCGGCCTGGTGGTCCGGGCTTCCGACAATGACGGTGCTTACCGCCAGCTCAGCGTTTACAGCGAAGTTCTGTCTCGCATCAGCAGTGAGTATGTGGAGGAGCCGAACATCCCCAAGGTGACCGACGGCGCCCTCCACGGCCTGCTGGAATCGCTGGACGCCAACTCCAGCTACCTTAGCCCGGAGCAGTACAAGCAATACAAGGAGCACAAACAGGAAGGCAAAGCCGATGTTGGCGCCGCCATCTCCAAGCGCTTCGGTTATGCCGCGGTCATCGCGGTGGTGCCCGGCGGGCCGGCGGATAAAGCCGGGATCGAAGGCTCCGACATTATTGAGTCCATCGAGGGCCAGAGCACCCGTGACATGTCCTTGGCGGAAATCCGCGACAAGCTTTCCGGCACCCCGGGCTCCAACGTGCTGGTCTCCATCGTGCGCGCCCGCCGAGCCGAGCCGCAGAAGATGACGCTCACGCGCGAAATGGTCGCCTACCCGCCCGTGACCGACAAAATGCTTGAGGAGCAGATCGGTTATCTCAAGGCCGACGTCCTCAATAAGGGCAAGTCCCAGGAACTGGCCAGCAAGATCAAAGCTTTGCAGCGGCAGGGCGCCAAAAAGCTCATCCTGGACCTGCGCGACTGCGCCGATGGAGAGGAAGCCGAAGGTGTGGCAGTAGCTAACCTGTTCCTCAACCACGGCACCATCGCCTATCTGCAGGGCCAAAAATATCCGCGCCAGACTTTTAACGCCGATCCCTCCAAGGCAGTTACCAACCTGCCGCTGGTGGTAATGGTCAACCGTGGCACGGCCGGCCCGGCGGAAATTGTGGCTGGAGCCATCATGGAAAACGGCCGCGGTGACCTGGTGGGCGATAAGACCTTCGGCGTGGGCTCGGTGCAGAAGCTGATCGAGATTCCCGACGGCTCCGCCCTCATCCTGTCAGTGGCCAAGTACTACACGCCCAGCGGCAAAGCCATCCAGGACACGGCGATCACTCCTAATGTCATGGTGGCCGATGCCAGCCAGGATGTGGTATTGCCCGACGACGACAGCAGCAATGCCTCCGATCAGGAACGTAAACTGGAGAAGCAGCACGAAGACGATCAGTTGCACAAAGCCATTGACGTGCTGAAAACCCGGCAAGAGAAATCCTAGGTTTTTGCCCGCTTCCGAATCGCGCGCTCCAGGGCGCGCGATTTTTTTTTGGCCGTAAGCGGCCCCGAACACCGCTTGGGCTGCCTTGCCCTTCTTTCGATCCTGCGTCCCCTACCCGCCTCGGATGCGGCACCAAACGTCATGTGCAGCCGATTTGTTTCCACGAGCCGGAGGTTTGTGGCGGGCGGGTTAGCGGGTGAATTATGGCGTTCGATCAAGGGCTGGCACCGTGCGTTGCGTTCGACGGACAGGCGCGATAGCTCTGGGGAAGAATGCTGGCCTGCGAGGACGAGCAAGGCAGATTTCAGGAGCAGTGCCGGGTCAGGTGGTTGCCCGCGCGGCTGTGCATTTCCGCCATGTACTGCTGGAAGCGGTTACGGGAGGGCTCCGGCATGTAGAGAAAGCGCAGCCCGAGGCGGCCCTGGTTGTCCATCCAGGCGGTATGGCCGGTGGCGACCACCACCGTGGGATTGGCTGTGGGCAGCTGAAAGCGGGCCCGCACGGTACGGGTTACCCGCATAGGATGAGTCAGGCGCAGCGCCAGACCTTCGTTGCTGACGTTCACGGTGCGCGCCTCCAGCGTGGCTCCGCCGGCGTAGGTAATGGCAGCGGGGGTATCCACGGGATAACGAAAGTAACGCAGGTGCTCGCGCGTCATCAGCAGCAGGGCAATGCGCAGGTAGGGCCGGGAGCGTGCCGGGGACGAGCCCTTGTTGAGGGCGGAATTGGCCCCGCCCTCGAGGGCAGACTGCACGTTGATGGAGTCGTCTACAAGGGCGAGGATGGGGGTGGATTTGCAAGCCGTGGCGGAACGAATGGCGGTGATGGCGTCGGTTACGCTGGGTACGCTGGCGAAATCTGCAATAAAGCCGTCGAAGTGCCGGCGGAGGAGGGCGGCAATGGCGTAATCCGGCTCCGATTCCACCTCAGCCAGCACTCCCCACTGATGTAAGGGGGCCAGCAAACGAGCGGTGGAACGGGGATCGCGGGTGAGGACGAGAGCGTTAAGCTGGCTCACAACATCAATCTACGTCAATTCATGGGCTCTGGAACATGACCCAGGTTCAACT